>JBBSEE010000701.1:0-2007 GCA_038239995.1 Chloroflexia bacterium
GGCCCTGCTCTACGCCCTGAATATGCTCTGCGCCGAACTGGGCCTGAACGCGCTGGTCACGTTTAACGGCAAGTGCTTCGACTTGCCCCTGTTGGAGACCCGCTACACCTTGTCTCGGATGCGCTTCAGCCTCAGTTCTGCCCAGCACCTCGACCTGCTCGCCCCTTCACGGCGCATCTGGCGCGGACGGCTGGAGTCCTGCGCCCTGCGTAGCCTTGAGCAGCACATCCTCGGATTGGAGCGCAGCAGCACCGACGTACCCGGCTGGCTCATCCCCTCGCTCTACTTCGATTACCTTCGTAGCGGCGACTCCTCACCCCTGAAGCGGGTCTTCTACCACAATCAGCAGGACATCATTTCGATGCCCGCGCTGATGCACCGCCTCGCCGCCGCCTTCGACACGCCGCATTGCTTGGAGGAGGCCAGCGACCTGCTCGGCCTCGGTCGCTGCCTTGAAGATAACGGCCAGCACGACCGCGCCCTGCAAGTCTACGCCCTCGCCCTAGAGCGGGCCAACAACCCGCAGACCCATGCTGCGGTGGCGGAACGCCTCAGCTTCCTACACAAGCGGCTGGGCAACAGCGATGCGGCCCGCGCGGTGTGGCACAATCTCATCGAACGGGGCACGCCCCTACTGTTCCCCTACATCGAACTGGCGAAGCACTACGAACACAAGGAGCGCGACTATCGCAAGGCCGCGCAACTGACCGCCGCTGCCCTACAGCTAGCGATGAGCAAACACGCCCCCCTGCGCGACCGACAGGCAATCGAGCAACGGCTGGGCCGGATTAGGAAGAAGATGGGGAGCGGTGATTAGTTTTGAGTTTTGAGTTTTGAGTTTTGAGTTAAGGGTTGAGGGTGTAGGGGCGCAATGAATTGCGCCCAACCGACGCGCATCCACGCCTATCGGGACAACCCACGATGCTGTAGGGGCGGGTTGCACTCGCCCACGTGTCACGCATCCACGCCTATCGGAACTACAGCCAACGGATTGGAAAAACGGATAAACGGATGGGGCTGACTTAGGGGCGCAATGAATTGCGCCCAACTGACGCGCATCAACACGGTTGGCAGGGGCTGGACACCGCGGTGAACACCAGGCGCAATGAATTGCGCCCAACTGACGCGCATCAACGCCTATCACTACCAACAACCCCTACCGACCGCCCCCAAATCTGCTGCATCTGTTGTGACAAATCTGCTGGCTGGTCGTCTCCTACAATCGGGCGCGATCAGTCTGCGCCCCTACGCGAAATACCCCATCTCCTCGGCTAATTGGTTAGGAGTTACGCAGCATGGCTTGTAGTAGACAACCTTTGAGCGCGATTTATCGGCGCGGAGACCTTGATGCTAGGCCCAACTCTCTGCCTGCCCAGCCTCAACCAACGCCCTACTACGGTCTATGCTGCGTAACTCCTATTGGTATTACAACTTGCCTTGCCGCCCGTCACCAACTGGGGGCTGACCCCCAGACCCCCGCACGCACCCCCCGCCCGTCATCCGCCGGGTGCCTATACCCCTAGACCCCCTGATGCACCCCCGCCGCCCTTCCCCTTCTACAATCTGCATTCTACATTCTACATTCTACACTCTGCAATCAAAGTGCGCCGGGGTGGTGGCCGGTGCGTCGCCAACGGTTCAGGCGATTGAGGCGGAGAGGCAGGGTGGCGAGGTGGCGCAGCTTGTGGCTGGTGGGCAGGTAGGCGCGGCGGGTGAACACGTCGTAATCGTTGGCTTCGATGCGGTCGAGGATGCGGCTGTACAGCACCGCGGCGGCAAGGATGGCGGGGCGGGCGTTGGGGTGGAGCAGGGCAATGCCAAGTTGGGCGCGGTTGTAGTGTTCGCGGGCGCGGTCGATCTCAAATTGCATCAGGGCGCGAAAGTTATCGTCTATCACCCCCTCACGTAGTCGCGTGGTGTCGTAGCCAAAGCGGGTGATGTCTTCGCTGGGCAGATAGACCCGCCCCATTCGCATATCCTCACCCACATCGCGCAGGATATTGGTCA
>JBBSEE010000702.1:0-2006 GCA_038239995.1 Chloroflexia bacterium
AGGAGTGTTGGTGGGGTGGGTGGGGGTGGCGGTCGCCTCCGGCACATGGGTGGGCGTGGGGGTGCAGTCCGCGCCACAGCCGCTATGGGTGGGGGTGGCGGTCACCTCCGGCTGCGGCGTATTGCTCGGCTCTGGCGTATTAGTGGGCACAGTGGTCGGCTCCGGCAGGGGCGTGTTGCTAGGCGTGCTGCTCGGCTCCGGCTGCGGCGTATTGGTGGGCGTGCTACTCGGCTGCGGCGTGCTGGTCAGGGTCGGTAGGGGAGTATGGCTGGGTGGCGGGCTAAAGGTGGGCAAGGGGGTATGGCTCGGCTCGACCGGCAACGTGCTGGTCAGGCTGGGCAGCGGGGTGAAGGTTTGGGTGGGCGGATGCGGCATCGCGGTGGGCGTGTCGGTGCTAGTCGGCGCGTGGGTAAGGGTCGCGCTCGGCAGAACATTCGGGGTCGGGGTGCGGCGCGGCTCGAAGTGGGGGGTAGCACTGGCCGGGGCGGTGGTGGCGGTCGGCTCATGCTGCTGAGGGGAGGGCGCGGCGGTCACGGTCTGCTCAGGCAGCAGCGGCACACTGGTGGCGGTGGCAAGCGCGGGCAGGGTGGGGCTGGGGCTGGCAAGCAGTTCCGCGCCCACCACTATCAGTTCACTCTTGCTGCCCTCGCCCTGCGGCCCGCGCACGTCCAGCATCACGCGGTAGCTGGCCGGGTTGGTGAAGGTGTAGACGGGATTGCGCTGGCTGCTGCTGCGCCCATCGCCAAACTCCCAGTGGTAGGTGAGCGGGTCTTTGGTGTTGGTGGTATCGGTGAAGGCGTAGGTGAGGCCGCCCTGCTGCGCGTAGGTGAAGCTGGCGGCATAGCCGGGCGGTGGGTTAGGGGCAAGGGCATTGCGAACCCAGACCGCCCCGCTGGCGATGCCCACGAATAGGAGCAGCACCACCGCAAGGCTGGTGAAGGCCCGCCGCCAGCTTGGTTGGGCACCGGGGAACAGCCACTCCCACCAACCCGCGCCCCGCCGCTTACGCTCATCCGCGCTATATACAGCGGCGCGGACGCGGGCGGCGAGCGGGACGGGCAGGGGGCTATTCACCCGTGCGCGGTAGGGGGCAGCGGCGGGCAGCTCATCGCGCAGGCGGGTGGCAAGGGCCAGCTCCGCGCTGCATCGCCCGCATTCGGCGACATGGGCAAGGAAGGAGCGTCTCTCGTCCCCTTGCAATTCGCCGTTCAAGTAGCGGCTGATTGAGTTTTGGGCCTGTTCACAGTTCATCAAATCGGCTTCCTCTTACCTATTCCTCGCTCAATCGTGGGCCAATAGCATCTGCAGGCGGGTGTGGGCGGCGTGCAGGCGCGAGTAAATCGTCCCCTTCGGCACCCCCAGCAGGTCGGCCACCTCGTTGTCGCCGAGACCCATATAGTAGCGCAGCACTATCACGCGGCGTAGCTTGTCGGTCAGTTGGTTGACTGCGCTCCACAATTCATCTTCGCTCTCGCGGCGCAAAGTGGTGATGTCCGGCGCATCTCGCTCATCGGTATGTGCCCCCGTGCGGCCCAATGCCTCGTCCCAGTCGCCTTCCTCACCCTCACTGTCGCGGGCGAACAAGCTGATGGGGATGTTCAGCAGGCTGCGCTTGCGCCACCTATCGCGGCAATAGTTGAGTAGGATAGAACGCAGCCAAGTCTCGATGCTACCCTTCACTGCATCATAATTAGGCAGGGCGCGATAGGCGCGGATAAACACCTCCTGCACTGCATCCTCGGCATCTTGCCGATTCTTCAGCAGCGCAAGCGCAATGGTGTAGACAAAACCGCCGTATTGATTGAACACCACTTCAAATTGTTGGTCAGTGTCGCTGCTCACCACAATTATTGCGCTCCGCTGCAATATCATCGCCCCAAGTTACCTCACTTCGCCTAACCTCGGCCTCCCCATTATAGCACACTGCACCTCATCTGCTTATACGTAAGTTGGGGGTTATTGCTTCGGTCTTTTTGGGGGCAGGCAAACCAATGCCCCCTTGCGGG
>JBBSEE010000703.1:0-2006 GCA_038239995.1 Chloroflexia bacterium
AGTTCGCCGATGGTGTATAGGTTGCGGCGCGGCTTACGGATGGTGATGAAGGGGCCGTTCAGGGCAATCGGCTTAATCACGATATTGACACGGGCGCGATATTCGGGGATACGGGTGTCCACGCGCGGGTTGCTCTCGTCAATGTGGCGGTCAGTGGCCCGCACCAGCTTGTCTATCAGGTTCATCAAGTCCTTCTCGTGGGGGAAGCGCACGCTGGGCAACTCCTCGACCCGCCCCGCCCGCTCTACCCAGATGTTGCTCGGCCCGTTGACCATAATTTCGTCAATGGTGGGGTCGTCCAGCAACTCTTGCAGCGGGCCGTAGCCGGTCACGCGGTTGATAATGTAGTCCTGTATCGCCCGCATCCGGTTGGGGCTGAGGACTTTGCCCTCGCGCAGTACCACCTCTTCGACCTTCTCGCGGATTTCGTCGTTGACCATCCAGCCGCGATTGCTGCTCAGTTTGGCGGCGATGTCGCCCACATTGATTTCGCGCATCACCGTGTCATAAATGGTATCGCGCAGTTGCTCGAACTCGCGGTCGGTGATTAGCTCACCCGGCCCCGCTTTCGCCGCCGTCTCGCTCTGGACTAGGTATTCGGATAGCTTGAATCCGCTAGGCATGGTGTCTCCCCCTTGTTCTAGTTCCGTTACCCTTCACGCGGGCGGGTTGCACCCGCCCCTACATCCGCTTTATCCGCTGCTCCGCTGAACCTAATCCGCTAGCTGGTCGTCAGGGCGAGTGCCACCCGCCCCTACGAATACCCTTAACTCAAACCTCAAACCTCAAACCTCGGCCTCACCGTCGGGCGGGCTGGGGCGGGGGCGGCGGCTGGGGCAGCGGTTGCTGCTGCTTCTTGCCCCGGCCCTTCACCAGCGAGGGTGCGCCTGTCAGACGCAGGTCGCTGCCGCAGTAGGCGATGATGTCGTCGCCGATAGCGAATATTTGCTGGCTAATCGGGTGGTCGGCGTGGTTCAGCACCAGCCGATTCTCGGCAATCATCTTCTCCATCATGGTCTCGTCTTGCGGGATGCCGAACACGCGGTCAATGTTAATCGCCCCCTGTTGGTCGCGGGCGAGGGCCTTGCAGGATGCGTCCAGCGAACGGGCAATATCGTCGCGGCTGAGGATAGTGCCTTGATGCTCACGATTGATGATAGCATAGAGCGCGGGCGGCTTGTGGCGCAGCAGCGACAGGGTGCGGAGAAAGATGAAGTTGTTCCGCATCGAAAGTATTTGCGGGGTGGTGACAAGCAGCACCACATCAGCGATAATCATCGCCGCGGCGGAGAAGGCATCGAAGTGGGAGGGCAGGTCAAGGATGATGAGCGAGTAGTATTCGCGCAGCCGACTAAGCAGTCCCTGCACCCGCGCATCGGTCAAGTTGTCGGTCAGTTCGGGGCGGGGTGAGGCACCCAGCAACTTCAGCCCGGAGGGGTGGGGGTACAGCACCCGCTCGATAGTCGGCTTATCCACCAGCAAGCGGCGGGCGGCCACTTGCATCCGCTCATTCTGTACGCTGCCCTCGTCGAACACCCCGATTAGCTGCACGATGCTATGGCGCAGTTGGGCCTGCTCGTCGAGGCCGAACAGGGCGGCTTGGCTGCCGGTTTCGAGGTTGAGGTCCAGCAGCACGGTATCAGCCACCCTAGCACCGAGGTAGGCGGACAGGTTGGCGGCTAGCACGGTGCGACCCACTCCACCCTTCAGCCCCGCGACCGCGATGACCCGCCCGCCGGTGCGCTGTGGTCCTTCCATCTGCCCGCGCGTTTGGTTCTGGCGGGCGCGGTACACTTGGCGGATGTCCTCTATCAGCGTGCCCATATCGTCGTTGCGGCTGAACATCCCATTGATGCCGCTGAAGGTGGCCTGCTTGAGAATGGCGGGGTTGACATCATCACCGTAGATGAGCAGCAGCGGGGTATCAGGATGCTCCGCCTTCAACTCGCGCACCAGCGACAGCCACTCCGACACCCCAATGTCGAGGTTTAGCTCCATCAGCACCA
>JBBSEE010000704.1:0-1982 GCA_038239995.1 Chloroflexia bacterium
ACCACATCCTGCTCGAATACAGTGGGTGCATCGGCAATCTCGCCCACCCGCTTGCCGCCGGGTGGTATCCCGCTGACCGGGGCGGGCAGGCTGCTATCTTCGGACTCTAGCGCGACCGGCGGGTTGGGGATACGCTCTGGCTCCATCGCCCCCACCATCAGAGCGGCGTTCTTCTCGGCCTGCTCCCTATCCTGCGGGCTACCTCCCGCCGCCTTCCTCATGTTATTATTGACAGTTTCATCCATGCGCTTGTTTCCTCCCGTCTCGCCATTGAGCCTGCTCCGCCTTATTATAATCATATGTGGGGGAATTGGCAAAGGACGGATGTGGGCTTAACCGCAGCAACTCATCCCGCCCGGTATTGTCAACAGAGTGAAAATAAAGATGATGGTCGTAATCAGCGCGACAATGCCGAGGATGATGGCGACGCTGCTAGCCGCGATGCCTATACTGACCCGGCGGGTGGGTTGCTGATGTTCGCGCTGGGCGGCAAGAAACGCGCCATTGAAGATGATAGCGAGAACGGTGAGAAAAAGGAAGACGAGTTCTTGGTAGAAGGCCATATTCATCTGGTAGGAATTGTCATGCGAGTTACGATGATTGTAATAAAAGGCAAGCATCCGATAGATGCCAACGCTGTAAGCAGCCTCGGCGAACGCCGCCACCATGCCAACTATCGCCCAGCCCAGCGGCTTGAAGATAGGGGTACTCATGGAGGTTTCTGGCACAGTGTCTACTGCGGGCGATACAACGGTATGGCGGGGAGGAACAGGCGGGGGGGTGGCTGGATACTCGACGATTGGAGTTGCCCCCCTCGGCATCCGATTGGCGACTGCCCTTGCCAACATCGGCGCAACCTGAGTTAGGGGACGACTGGAATGAGGGTCAATCCGACGATTATCCACCGGGTCGTGGCGGGCAATCTGGTAGTCCAGCGGGCAGTACGGGTCGCCATACACCAGCTTGGTGCAGACGGCGCAGATGGGTTGCCCACAATCCACGCAGGTGGCGGGGGCAGGGGCGGTGGGGTGATTGTAGCAAGTGGTGTTCATCGCTACTATGATACCACCAAATGGGAAATTAGCAAACCTTTCGCCGCTATATCAATGTTGGTTGCTTACGGTGGGTGATGATGCGCGGCAACATTCTCCCTCACCAACCTCTCCCGCTGGGAGAGGCTTTATGTTGATGCGCGGCACGCGGGCGAGTGCAACCCGCCCCTACGCCATGGTTGGTAGTTGCGATGAGCGCGGATGCGCGGCGAGCGGGCGCGATAAATCCGCGCCCCTACGATAACCCAATCCGTTTATCCGTTTTTTCAATCCGTTGGCAGCCATCCGTTGGCTAGCTCCACAAAAGCAAGGGCGCGATACATCGCGCCCCTACCATCAACAATCCAAAATCCCCTAGTGTGCCATCGCCGCCGCTTCCTCTGGCCTGAGCATCTCCGCCTTCTCCCGCTCCTTGGCGAGGTCGCCGCGCAGCAGGTTGAGTTCGGTGGTGGGGTCGAAACCGTGCATCTTGGACATATCGAAGTATAGGCTCAACTTGTCGCCGGGCTTGACCAAGGTGCGATTGTCCAGCCGCGCGGTCACAGTCTGGTCGCCGGTGTTGGTGTAGATGTACACTTCGCTGCCCATCGGCTCGACCACTTCTACATTGGTGGTGACCACACTGTCGGGCAGTTGGTCGCTGACAAACTGGGAATCATGGATGTTCTCTGGGCGGATACCCATCGCCACTTGCTGCCCATTGAAGGGGGTAACTGCCTCTAGGTAACGCTCCGGCACGCGCAGGCGCACATTCATGGCGGTGAAGTAGGCGGCTCCGCCTTCGACCGTGACCGCAACGTTGAGAAAGTTCATCGAGGGGCTGCCAATGAAGCCCGCCACGAACTTGTTGTCGGGCATCGCGTACAGGCGTTGGGGGGTATCAAGCTGCTGCAATATCCCATCGCGCATCACCGCGATGCGGTCGCCCAT
>JBBSEE010000705.1:0-1979 GCA_038239995.1 Chloroflexia bacterium
CGGTAGCAGCGAGGTGGGCGCGGGGTTGCTGAAGGTAAGCGCGGTGTTCCCGTGGGTCAATCTCTCCACCACCAACACCACCCCGCTGCCCGCCAGTGCCTTGAACGTGCTGGTGATGAAGGCGGCGCAATTCTGCCACCAATGGGCCGCGCCGGTGATGGCTCGCGCGGGCGCGGATTTGGGCAGCGCAGCGGCGGTAGACCGCTACGATGCGCTGGTCAACGAGATGGTCGCCGCGCTGATGCCCCGCCCACCCCAGTCCCGCCCCCTGCCCCGCAGCCGAGGGTGAGGGACGAGTGATGGGTTTTGAGTTTTGAGTTGGGGATGTAAGGGCTGCTGTCCGCCCTGACTGGCGACACCTTGCGGCAGAGATAGGGGCGCAGATAGGCCCAGCCGCCGCGCACCAATGTGCATCGCCAGCGGCAATCTCCCTTACACCCCCGATTCTACCTTCTACCTTCCACCTTCTACCATTCACCGAAAGGAGCAACAGCAATGGATACCGAGGTCAATGTGCCGGAGCAAGCCGCGCCAGAGGAGGCGACCACGCCGGATGCCGTCCCGCCCGATGAGGTCGCCGCCAAGGAGGCGGAGATTGCCGCGCTGAAGGCCAAGCTGGCCGACTACGAGCAGCGGGCCGCATTGCCGTCGCGGGCGGGCAATCCCCCCGCCGCCCCTGCCCCCGTCCCCACCAGTGCCGCCGAGTTGCTGCGGGCGGGGTTCGAGCAGGGACGGGTGGGGTAGGTTTGAGGTTTGAGGTTTGAGTGGCGTTATGTAGGGGCGGGTTGCACTCGCCCTGCCGCGATGTCGGGGCGGGTTGCACTCGCCCAACCGCGATGTAGGGGGCGGGTTGCGCTCGCCCCCAAGCGCACCAATGCTAAATTGGATGGGCAACCTCGACCCATCCTCACCATTCTACCTTCTACCTTCTACCTTCTACATTTATCTGTTACCAGAAAGGAGACCCGAATCATGGCTCTGACAATTGGCGAGGCGGCAAAGTTGAGCCGCTCGATGCTGGTGCGTGGGGTGGTGGAGACGCTCGTGACCGAAAGCAGCGTGCTGCGCGTCCTCCCCTTCATGACCGTGACCGGCAGCAGCCTGACCTACAACCAAGAGGCCACGCTGGGCAACGCCGACTTCTACGCGGTGGGCGATAGCTGGGCAGAGAGTACCGCCACCTTCAACAAGCTGACCGCCAACCTGACCGTGCTGGGGGGCGATGCCGATGTGGACAACTTCCTGCAACGCACCTACTCGGACACCAATGACCTCCGCGCCACCGTGTTGCAGAAGAAGGCGAAAGCGACCGCCTACGCCTTCAACACCGCCTTCTTTAGCGGCGACTCTAGCGTCAACCCCAAGTCGTTCGATGGGCTGGCGAAGCTGGTGCCCAACGCCCAGAAGGTGGATGGCGGGGGCGGCTTCAACCTCGACAAGCTGGATGAGATGCTGGACAAGATTAAGCCGGGGCGGCCCGAAGTGATGTTCATGAGCCGCGCCACCCGCCGCCTGTTGCTCAAGCAGTTGCGGACCGCTGGCAATCTGCTAGAGACCAGCCGCGATGCCTACGGCCAGCCGGTGTACAGCTACGGCGGGGTGGCCGTCTACCTCGACGACAACCTCGACGACGACAACATCTACGCGCTGAAGCTGGGCATGGATGGGGTGATGGGCTTGCAGAACGGCTCTATCTCCGTCACTGACCTCGGCCAGTTGGAGACCAAGAACGCGCTCCGCGCCCGCATCGCGTGGTATTGCGGGGTGGCTCTGTTCTCCACCGTCGGCGCAGCGAACCTGACCCACATCTCGTAATCGCGGGCAGGATAACAAACAACCCCGGCCAAGATTGGTCGGGGTTGATTTTTGCTACATCCAAGCGGTGGGTCGGATGCGTATCACTGGTAGCGCATAGGGGATTCGAACCCCTGATCTCATCCTTGAGAGGGATGTGTCCTAGGCCGCTAGACGAATGCGCC
>JBBSEE010000706.1:0-1978 GCA_038239995.1 Chloroflexia bacterium
GACCGATATGCTGGCCCTGCAATATGCCATCACCTACAAGCTGCCGATTGTCCGCGTCCGTCCCTTCAACCACATCGGCCCGGCACAGGGCGAACGCTTCGTCACCGCCAGCTTTGCCAAGCAGGTGGCGATGATTGAGGGGGGGCAGCAGGAGCCGGTCATCCGCGTCGGCAACCTGTCCAGCCAGCGCGACTTCAGCGATGTGCGCGACATGGTGCAGGCATATCGGCTGGCGATTACGCAGGGCGTGGTGGGCGAAGTCTACAACCTGTGCAGCGGGCAGGCCCACAGCGTGCAGCACGTGCTGGACACCCTGCTAAACTTCTGCAAGGTGCGAGTTAGGGTAGAACTCGACCCCGCCCGCCTGCGCCCCTCGGATGTGCCGCTCATCGTCGGCGATGCCCGCAAGTTCCGCCAGCTAACCGACTGGCAACCGACCATCACCCTACGCCAATCGCTGGCCGACATCCTCGACTACTGGCGGGGGCAAGTTAGGAGCGCGAGTTGAAAGCCGTCATCCTCGTCGGTGGGCAAGGCACCCGCCTGCGCCCCCTGACCGTCAATCGCCCCAAGCCGCTGCTGCCAGTGGGCAATCTCCCCTTCCTCAGCCACGTGTTCGGCCACTTGCAGCGGCATGGGATTGATGAGGTTATCCTCGCGGTGCAGTACCATGCCAACCAGTTCCGCGAGTTCTATGGCGACGGCAGCGGGTATGGGCTGCGGCTCACGGTGGTGGCTGAGGATGTGCCGATGGGGACTGCCGGGGCGGTGCAGAACGTGGCCGCCCACCTCGACCCCAATCAGCCCTTCCTCGTCTTCAACGGTGATGTGCTGACCGACCTCGACATCAGCGCTATGCTGCGCTTCCACAAGGAGCGGGGCGCGACCCTGACCATCAGCCTCACGCCGGTGGAGGACACCTCCAGCTATGGGGTGGTGGAGCTTGACCGCAGCGGGCGCATCAGCCGCTTCATTGAGAAGCCAAAGCCGGAGGAAGCCCCTTCCAACCTGATTAACGCCGGTATCTACATCCTAGAGCCAGCGGCGTTGGCCCTGATTCCAGCGGGGCAGCACTATATGTTCGAGTTCGGCCTGTTCCCCGACCTGCTACAATGCGGCCTGCCCATGTATGGCTACGACCCGCCTCATCCGACCTACTGGATGGACATCGGCAAGCCAGAACGTTACCTAGATGCCAACCGCGACCTGCTATTGGGCAAGGTGGCGGGGCTGGAATGGCAACCGGCGGGCGAACGGCGGCGCGAGGATGTGTGGGTGGGCGAGGGCTGCGACATATCTGCCGAGGCGCACATCGTGGGGCCGGTGGTGCTGGGCAAGCGTTGCCGCGTCGCCCCCGGCGCGAAGCTGACCGGCCCGCTGGTGATGGCCGACGATTGCGTGATTGGCCCCGATGCCAGCGTGACCGAGGCGGTACTGTGGGAGGGGGTACGAGTGGGCGAGGCCGCCTTGCTGGAGCGATGCGCGATTGGCGCGGGCAGTCGCATCGGCGACCGCTGCATCATCAGCGGCGGCACGGTGATTGGCGACCACTGCAACATCGGCGCGGGCAACAAACTCACCCACGCGCTGCGCCTCAACTGCAACATTACCCTGCCCGATGAGGCGATTACTTTTTAGCTCCTCCCCTGCTGGGGGAGGTGGGGCGGGGGAGCGAGTCGCGCTCCCCGCACCCACCCCCAGCCCCTCCCGGTGGGAGGGGAGAATGCTTACCTCAAGATAACAGAAGGAGACAAGGATTTGCGAGTTCTTATCACCGGCATTACCGGCATGACCGGCAGCCACTTGGCGGAGTATTTCCTGAACAAGGGCGGTTTCGAGGTGTACGGTAGCTACCGCCGCCGCAGCCCCCGCCTCAACCTAGAGGATTTGGAGCGGGCGGGCAAGGTCAACTACATCGAGGCGGGCGTATCCGACGTGAAGGTGTTGAAGAAGGCGATTGACAAGAGCATGGTGAACA
>JBBSEE010000707.1:0-1977 GCA_038239995.1 Chloroflexia bacterium
CTGGGCATAGCCCAGCACGGTGCGCTCTAGTACCCTTCCCGCCCCCGTTACTATCGCCTTACGTGACCAGCTTTCGGGCGGCGACGGTTTCAGTACGGCCAATAGTTCGGCCCGCTGCGTGGTAAAGGCTTGCAACGATTGCTGGAAGTCCAGTTCGCGATAGTTCGTCTTCTTGATCCAAGAGCGGGGATTGACCGCCCGCAGGGTCGGCGTATCCTCGGCGAGCATCACTACGATACAGTTGCCCCACATATCAGCACACGCCCGCAGATGGGCAAGCACATCGTTTGCCGACCACGCATCGGGGGTGGGGGCGGTATGCAATTGCGCGGGTGCTAGACCAGCGGTCAGCGCGGCGATGCGCTGCGGTGTTTCGGCAAGTAGAGTCAGCACCTGTTCAATCGTGAGTGAGCTACTGGTCACGTGATGTCATCCTTTCGCACCGACGAAGAGATTTGTTGACTTCCACGCTAGCTGGTGCTAGTTGCTATACTCTTGGGCATCCAACTGGGTGTGCAGGGCAACGATTTTGTCGCTCAGTTCGCTCACGTTGCTAACCCCCACTTGGTCCATCCAGTCCAGCACGTCACAGATACTCGCTTCGTTCTTGGCCGCGAATTGCGCCTCCACCTCGCTACGGGTGGTGCAGCCCATCTCCTCCAGTATCTCGCGCAGGCTCTCCATCTCCTCCAGCATCATCATCTGGTCGTATTCTTCGTTCATGGTTATGCTCGTCACTCCTATATTTGTAGGTTTTCGTATACAGCGGCGATGCCCTGCCCCCCGCCGATGCACAATGCGGCCACCCCGTAGCGGGCGTGGCGGCGGCGTAGCTCGTACAGCAGACTGAGGCTGATGCGTGCGCCACTCGCCCCCAGCGCATGGCCGAGGGCAATCGCCCCGCCATTCACGTTGGTGCTATCACGGTCGAGGCCCAGTTCGCGCTCCACCGCGATAAACTGCGCGGCGAAGGCCTCATTGACCTCGAACAGGTCAATATCGGATAGTTGCAAGCCCGCGCGTTGCAACGCCTGCCGAATGGCGGGGGCGGGGCCGATGCCCATCACGTCGGGGTCAACCCCCACCGTGCCCCACGTTAGCAGACGGGCAAGCGGCTGATGCCCATCTCGCCGCGCCGCCTCCGCATCGGCGACGATAACCGCCGCCCCGCCATCGTTGATGCCGCTGGCGTTACCGGCGGTGACGGTGCCGCTCTCCTTGAACCGCGCCTTCAGCTTCGCCAGCCCCTCGATAGTGGTATCGGGGCGGGGATGTTCATCGCGGTCAACCTGCCGCTGGTTGCCCTTCTTGTCGCGCACGGTGACGGGGACTATCTCTGCCGCCAGTCGGCCCCCCTCTTGCGCGGCTTGGGTGCGTTGCTGGCTGGTGTAGGCGAACTCGTCTTGCTGGGCGCGGGTGATGTGGTAGCGGTCGGCAAGGTTCTCTGCGGTCGTCGCCATGCCGAGGTGGTTGTAGGAGTCAATCAGGGCCGTCCACAGGTAGTCCTCCATGTTGCCCCCACCTAGCTCGAAGCCCCACCTCGCCCCGCGCACCACATGGGGGGTCTGGCTCATGTTCTCGCTGCCCCCCGCCAGCATATAGTCGCCCTCACCCAGCATGATCGCCTGCGCCGCGCTGATGATCGCCTGCAAGCCGCTGCCGCACAGCCTCTGCACCACTAGCGCGGGGACATCGCGCGGTATGCCCGCCTTCAGCCCCACATGGCGGGCCAGATAGATGGCATCCGCCGAGGTTTGCAGCACGTTGCCGAAGAACACCGCCGCGATTTGCTCCGGCGACACCCCGCTGCGCCGCAACGCCTCTTGCGCGGCAATCACCCCCAACTCGGTCGCTGAGGTATCGCGCAACGCCCCGCCGTATGTGCCGAACGCGGTTCGCGCCCCATCGAGTATCACCACTTCACGCACAAGCACGCTCCATTTCCGGACAAGAAAAACAGGGTAGATGATTGCGGGC
>JBBSEE010000708.1:0-1975 GCA_038239995.1 Chloroflexia bacterium
CAGTATCTTTAATCTTTATTCTTTAATCCTTAATCTCGCATAGAAAGGAGTTTGACGATGAACAAGCCACGTAAAGCCAACTTGCCCACCCGCGCCAGCCTGCTGGGGGTGATTGCCACCCTGATAATGGTCAGTTCCACCCTAGCGGCCAGCAGCCCCAACTATCGGATAGATTGGAGTCAAGTGGGAGCCAGCGGCGGCGAGGGCCGCACCTCGGCCAATTATCGGCTGGACGGCACCATCGGCCTCGATGTCAATGGGGTGAGCAGCAGCGGCAACTACGTCGCGCGGCTTGGGTACGTGCCGGTGCAGGGGGCAATCGCCAGCCCCAGCCCGACGTGGACCCCCGGTGGCCCTACCGCCACCCCCACCAACACACCGACGGTTACGCCGCCGCCCGCGCCCACCGATACGCCGACCAACACCCCGCCGCCCGTTACCGCCACACCGACCGATTGCCCCAACCCCTTCACCGACATCAGCGGCAATACCTTCTACTTCGCCATCCACTACCTGTACTGTCGCGGAGTAGTGAATGGCACCAGCGGCACGACCTTCAGCCCGCATGGGACTTCGACGCGCGGCCAGTTCGCTAAGGTGGTGGTGCTAGGGTTCGGGATTGCCCCCTACACTCCCAGCGTACCCGACTTTACCGACGTGCAACCTAATTATTTCGCCTACGCCTACATCGAGGCAGGCTTCCATGCCGGTATCCTCGGCGGCTTTACCCCCGCCCAATGCACCGCTATCGGCGCGACCTATCCTTGCTATGGCCCGAACATCCCGATTACGCGCGGGCAAATCACCAAACTGGTGGTCAGTGCAGCGCATTACGCGCTCATCACCCCCATCGGCGGCGGGCAGACCTACAGCGATGTGCCGCCCAGCAACGTCTTCTACCTGTACATCGAGACCGCGCACAGCAAGAACGTGGTCAACGGCTTCCCCGACGGCACCTTCCGGCCCAACAACAACATCCAACGCGACCAGATGTGCCAAATCGTCTACAAGGGGGTGACTACGCCGTAGCCATAAGGCATGAGCCGTGAGGCATGAGTGGGGGGTGCATCTTACGGGATGCGCCCCTGTTCTTGCCTTTAATCGGCAATTTCGGTAAGGGGTTGGTAAGCCGAATCGTTAGGCAAATCGTTAGGCAAATCGGGGTTTGGTTAGCTGGCTGGTAAGGTTGCTTTGGTATTATATGTTCATCAGCAAGACAAACAGCCAATCACCCGCTAGCGGCGCAGATACCGACAAGGTATCGCTAGCAAATCAGAAAGAAGGAGACCAGCCCCATGTTCCGCACTCTTGCCATTGCCGTCATCGCTCCCGTCATCATCGCCGCGCTCACTCTGCCCAATGCGGGCTTCGAGAACACCCAGCAGCATTGCACCCCGTGGGCCAGCTACACCGAGGGCCTGCCCAGCGGCGGCTCAGTCCACACCGTGACCAGCGAACATTACAGTGGGCAATGCTCCACCTTCTTCGCGGCTACTGGCGAGATATTGCAGACCACCGAGGCGGGCGGCGTCGAGAGCGCGAACATCGCAGTCCGGTCCGGCCACACCTATCAGATTACCGTGATGGTCAAGGGTAGCATGACCGACAACTCCTTCATCAAGTTCGGTCCGGTGTTCCATGCCGACAACGGCAGCCAATGGGCCTACCAGAGCTACGACCATATCGCCAACAACGGCTGGGGGCAGATGACCATCACCCGCACCGCTCCCGCAGGCGCAAGCGCGATGTCCGTCCGCATCTACAGTTACAACACCAGCAGCACATGGGTGGCCTTGTTCATGGATAGCGTGAGCGTGAACGAAGTCGCTTCCCCCAACAACTAAGCACCTAAGCGGCCAATAAAGACTTACCTGAGGGGGGGGCCGCGGGGCGCCCCGACCGCCTGCCCGCCCCCCCCCACTGGGCCACACAACCACATGAACTTCTAAGTTTTTTGTGGTGGGGTGGGCGCGCA
>JBBSEE010000709.1:0-1973 GCA_038239995.1 Chloroflexia bacterium
AACGGTCAAAGGGCAGCAAATCACCGCCAGCGTGAACGGGCAGCAGGTTGCCAGCGTGGTAGACAACACCTACGCGCAAGGCCGCGTGGGGTTCTACACTGAGGCGATCGGCGGTTCGCGCTTCACCAGCCTGCGCGTGCTGGCCTCCAATTAGGTAGAAGGGATAACCATGTCCATCTTTCACTCCAAATTGACCCGCCGCGTGATTAGCCTCACCAGCATCCTTGCGCTGCTGCTGTCGTTCAGCTTCGGGTCGGCTAACAACGGCGCGGTCGCCGCCCCGCCCCCGGTCGCGGGCGGACAGCAACCAGCCCCCCCCCTAGAACCCCCGTGGTCGTCGCGCATAGATATATCGAACGCCTCGATTACCTCTGGCCCCGATGTGGCGATGAACAGCGGCGAGGCGGTGATTAACTACAGCCTCGGCAGCGTCAACGTCAAAGAGGTGTACTTCGCGCACAGCAACGACAACGGCCACACATGGCCCAACGCCACATTCGAGGGTTGCAATGGCGGCAGCACCACTGGCTCCACGCCAGTGAAAATCGCCGAAGACCCCCAGAAATATGTGTACATGGCGTGGCAATCCGCCTGCTTCGATAACACGCGCAGTATGTACTTCCGCGCCCGTACCCCCAGCGGCACGTGGGGAGCGGTGCAACGCCTCACCACCAGCAACTCCAACGGCTTGGGCATCGCGGTGGGCAGCGACGGCGTGGTGCATATCGTCTACGTGGCGGTCGTCACTAGCGGACAAGAGGGGTCCATCCAGTACATCAAATCCACCAATCACGGGGCCAGCTTCAGTGCCCCCACCACCCTCGATAGCGACAGCAATTGGACCAACATCACCACCATTGCGGTGGACACCCAAAACCGCCCCCACGTCATCTACGAGCGGGGGCCAGCGGGCAGCTATAACATCGTCGCCCGCGACTTTATCAGTGGCGCATGGCAGCCCAAAGTCACTATCTACAGCGGGCGAGGCTTCTGGCCGGTGGCCGCGCCCATGCCCAACGGGGGCATCGGGGTGACATGGCAGAAGAACGATGGCAGCACCGGCATCTACTACAAGCGTTGGAGTCCGAGTAGCGGCTGGGACCCGGTCATCACCGATATATCCAGAGGTTCGGGCGGCTCCTTCAACCCCGGCATCACCTTCGACAACGCCAGCCTCGCGCACATCACGTGGGCGAACGATTTCGGGCAGGGCATCGCCCTCGCCTACTCCTATGAGAGCAGCCCCGGCGTGTTCAGCCAAGTTACCACCCTCGACGATGTGCGCTCCACCGGGATGCTGATGGCAAGCTGGAACAACAACCTCGGCCTCGTCTACAACAACGACGATAGCGGCGACTGGCAAGTCTACTTCAAGTGGCTGCAACTCTCCTCCGCCCCCACCCCCACCCGCACCCCGACTAAGACTCCGACCAAGACACCTACGCCGCCGCCCACCGCCACCTTCTGCCCCGGCCAGTATTTCGTGGACGTGAATTGTTCCTATTGGGCGTTCGGCTCGATTAAGAAGCTGCACGACCTGAACATCAGCAACGGTGCCCCCTGCGGCAGCCAGTTCTGCTACTACCCGCACAACAACATCACGCGCGGGGAGATTACCAAGATGTTCTACCGCGCCGAGGGTTGGCAACTGTACACCCCCACCACCCCCAGCTTCACCGATGTGCCACCCACCAATACCTTCTATGGCTACATCGAAACCGCTAAAAATATGGGGGTGATTGATGGCTATACCGGCACCGCCTGCACCAATCGGGGGGTCGGCTCACCCTGCTTCTTCCCCGGCGACCCGATTACGCGCGGGGCGTTGACCAAGCTCATCTATCGCGCTCACCACATCCCCTTCTTCACCCCCACCGCCCCGACCTTTACCGATGTGCCACTCAGCAACACCTTCTACGGCTACATCGAAACCTCTGCCCACGCGGGCATTGTGCAGGGCTACAGCGGGGCTA
>JBBSEE010000710.1:0-1971 GCA_038239995.1 Chloroflexia bacterium
GCAAGGGCGAACTGTCCATCACCAGCTTCACCCTGCCGCTCATCGGCGCGGACGATACGATTAGCGAACAAAGGGAGCAGCGGCAAGTGGCTCTTATCCACAAGCTATCCACCACCCCTCCCCAATATCCGCGCACGGCAGGGCTGCCCGCTAAGGAGCCGTTGAGCTAGGGGCGGGCGGATTCGGCCAAGTTACCCACAATTGGGGAAAAGCTGTTCCAACCGACGGCGTTTTATGGTATAATGGCTGCAATTGCAACCGCAAAGATGTAGAGAGGAGAAGTTAGTTTCGATGAAGGTTATCCTAATGGAGAATGTTGATACGCTGGGCAAGGCGGGCACGGTCAAAGAGGTCGCCAACGGCTACGCCCGCAACTACTTGCTGCCGCGCGGTCTGGCGATGCCTGCAACCGCTGAGGCGTTGAAGCGGCTGGAGCGACAGCGCACCGCTATCGAGCGTCGCGCCCTGCAAGTCGCCACCGATGCCCAGAGCATGGGCGAACGTATCAGCGGCACGACCGTGTACGTGTACGCCAAGAGTGGCGAGCAGAACCGCCTCTATGGTACGGTCACGACTGCGGTGATTGCTGACGCATTGGCTGCCCAAGAGGGGCTGACGATTGACCGTCGCAACATCAGCCTCGCCGAGCCTATCCACCGCCTCGGCAACTACACCGCCAACGTCAAGCTACCCGGCGGCGTGGTCGGCAAGCTGAACGTAGTGGTGGACAGCGAAGCGAATCGGGGCAAACCCCGCGCCACTGCTGTCCCCGCTGCTGCCCCCGAAGCGACTGCCGCACCCACTGCCGAAGTGACCACTGCCGAAGCGACTACGGTTGAGGCTGCTCCTGTGGCTGAGGCTACTATCGCTGAGGCTGCTCCTGTGGCTGAGGTGAACACTGCCGAGGCGAGTGCGGCTAAGGCTGCTATAGCTGAGGCTGCACCTGTAGCTGAGGCGGCTACTGCTGAAGCAACTGCCCCTATTGAGGCGAGTGCTGCCGAGACCAATACCGCTGAGGCTGCACCTGTAGCTGAGGCGACTACTGCTGAAGCGATTACCCTAGATACCCCCGCTGCCGAAGCGACGAGCAGCAACGATGTAGAGAGCAATGCTGGTGAGAGCAGCTACGCTCATCTAGTCGAAGATGTAGTCGCCACCGACGCGCTTGCCGCTGACGGTGAGCCAACCGCCGCCGATGCCAAGTAAGTCGGCGGCAAGTGTCTGAATGAGCGCACTACTGTGCGCCCCGATGGGTAACAATCGGACATATCAACCTATAGCGTAATTTTACTGTAGAGAGGGCCACTCTATGGTATCTACCATCTCCCCCAACGGGACGCGGGAGCGTCAAGTTCCCTTCAATATTGATGCAGAAGTGGCGGTGCTCGGCAGCTTGCTGATTGACCGCGATGCCATCATCAAGATTGCCACGTTCCTCAAACCCCGCGACTTCTATACTGACGGTCATGCCACCATCTATGAGGTGATGCTCGACCTCTACAATCGGCGGGAGCCGGGCGATTTTGTCACCCTCAACGCGGAGTTGCAGCGCAACGGCAAGAGCGACTTCGTGGGCGGCCCCGCTTACCTTACCTCCCTCGCTGCTGCGGTCCCCACCTCGGTGCATATCGAATATTACGCCCGCATTGTGGAGCGTACTGCGGTGCTGCGCCGCCTGATTAGCGCGGGCGGGCAAATCGCCTCGCTCGGCTATCGGGAGGACGACGAGGTCGAGCAGGTGCTGGATGAGGCCGAGCAACTGCTGTTCGGCGTGACTCAGCGACAGAGCTTGCAGGATTTCGTGGTGATCAAGACGGTGCTGGAGAACTACTTCGACCGCATTGACGAACTGCACCAATCGCGGGGTGAACTGGTGGGCGTACCCACCGGCTTTGCCGACCTAGACGAACTGACCGGCGGGCTGCAACCCTCCGACCTGATTATCGTGGCGGCGCGGCCCAGCGTGGGAAA
>JBBSEE010000711.1:0-1971 GCA_038239995.1 Chloroflexia bacterium
ACCCACCCCGGCGAGGGCCGCGTCCGCAACGTCGCCAAGCCGGTGCTGAATATGCTGGTCCCCCCCACCACCCCAGCCCGCATCCCCATCGCCGCGATTACCGGCACGAATGGCAAGACCACCACCACCCGCATGGTCGCCCATATCTTGAAGATGGCGGGGCGCAAGGTGGGGATGACCACCACCGACGGTATCTACATTGACGGCAAGCAACTATTGCACGGCGATATGACCGGGCCATGGAGTGCCCGCATCGTGCTGCGCGACCCGATGGTGGACACCGCCGTGTTGGAGACGGCGCGGGGCGGCATCCTGCGCGAGGGGCTGGGCTTCGACCGCTGCAACGTGGGAGCAGTGCTGAACGTGTCCAACGACCACCTCGGCATCGGCGGGATTGATAGCATCGAGCAGATGGCTAAGGTCAAGTCGCTGGTCATCGAAGTGGTGCGCCGCGACGGGGTGGGGGTACTGAACGCCGACGACGATTTGGTGGCAGACATGGCGCGGCTCTGCTCCGGCGATATTGCCTACTTCTCGATGGACTCGAAGAACCCGCGCGTTCGCAGGCACGTCCGCAACGGTGGCACTGCCGTAGTCATCGAAGAAGGGGTCAATGGCGACATGATTACCCTGTATCAGGGTGAGCAACGCACCGCTCTGTTGTGGACCCACCTCATCCCCGCCACGCTGGACGGTTTGGCCCGCTTCAATGTCGCCAACTGCCTCGCCGCGGTGGCGATTTGCAACGCGCTGGGCGTGTCAGTCAGCGATATGCGAACCGGCTTGCAGACCTTCAGCACCGGCTTCTACCAGACACCGGGCCGCCTCAACATCTACGATGCCAATCCCTTCAAGGTGATTGTGGACTACGGCCATAATACGGTGGCCCTCACCAACATGACCGAACTGGTGAAGAAGATGCGGCGACCGGAGGCGCGGACTATCGCGGTGTTCAGCGCGGCAGGCGACCGCCGTGATGAGGACATCATCAACTTCGGCCAAATTATCGGCGGGGCCTTCGACCAAATTATCATCAAAGAGGACAAGAATAGGCGGGGACGCAAGCCCGGCGAGGCGGCGGCTCTGGTACGCGAGGGGGCCAAGCAGGCGGGCCTATCCGACGAACAGTTGCGCGACATCCCCGACGAACTGGAGGCGACCAAGACCGCCCTGCGCGAGAGCCAGCGCGACGACCTCATCGTGGTCTTCGCCGACGATGTGGAGCGTGTCTCCGACCTTGTTGCCAATTGGCACGCTACGAAATTAGTTTTGAGTTTTGAGTTTTGAGTTACGGTTTATCCAATTCGGTACGGTGTACGCCCCGCGTCCCTGCGGATTGGGCATTAGACTAGGAGTGTTGCCGATTGAATGCAACAGGCCAACAAACCAACAATAACTCAAAACTCAAAACTCAAAACTCAAAACTAATCATCGTCGTTGCCCTATACGCGGTACTGGCGGTGCTGTACACGTGGCCGCTGGTAGGCAGCATCAGCCGCGCGGTGCCGGGCTTCACCGACCCTAACCTGAAAATCAGCGCGGTGGACCAAGACCAAGTGCTGTGGAACGTGTGGGAGGTGGGTCGCAGCCTCAGCAGCGGTCACAACCCCTACCAGACCGACCTGCTCTATTACCCCTACCAATCACCCCAGTTTGGCAATCCCCCGCTCGGCTTGTGGCTCTACGAGTTGCAAGTGCCGCATAATCTCCTCGGCGCGGCAGTCGCCAGCTTCACCAACCTGATGGTGGGCTACAACTTCGTCATCCTGCTCAGTTTCGTGCTGGGCGGGCTGGCCGCCTATTGGCTGGCGCGAGATAGGGGGCTGGGGGCGGGGGCGGCCTTCATCGTGGGCCTCATCTACGGCTTCGGGCCGTATCAGCAGACCCAAATCTTCGCCGAAGTGCATATCATCGCCCACGAGACCGTACCGATATTTGCCCTATTCTTCCTGCGGACGATAGAGCGGCGGG
>JBBSEE010000712.1:0-1969 GCA_038239995.1 Chloroflexia bacterium
AGAGGACGGCCCCGCCTGCAACTGCGGCAACTACGGCTGCCTCGAAAGTCTGGCTGGGGGTCAGGCGATTGTCGCCGCTGCGCGGGTCGCCAGCAATCGTGCCCACGCCCTCAGCACCACAGCAGGGGATAACCCCAGCCCTGCTAGCGGAGCGGGGGTCAACTTCACCGCCCACAGCGAACCGGGGGTCGAGCAGATTGTGCGCTCCGCCCTTGCGGGGGACGAAGCCAGCATCGAGGCGATTGCCATGGCCGGACGGCGCATCGGCATCGCCCTCGCCAGCCTCATCAACTTGCTCAACCCCGGCCTCGTGATTATCGGCGGGGGCGTATCGCTGGCCGGTGATTTGCTGCTAGAGCCAATCCGCCAGACCGTGGCCCGCCGCGCCCTGCCAGTGGCAATGCAGTATACCCGCATCGTGCAGGCGCACCTCGGACGCGAAGCGATCAGCATCGGCGCGGCCACCCTCGTGCTGCAAGAGAGCTTCAAAAGCCCTGCCCTCATCATCCACACCCAACTATGAGGGCGGAGCAACGCACCCGCTACTTTAACTATCACCCAGCTAAATATCACAGAAAGGAGGTGAGGTGCGTCCCCCTGTATGGGTAACAGGAGGCAGAAAGCAGCATCAGCTAGCGACGCAGTATCCGACAATTCAACCACGTCTACACACGACTGATGTCCCCGCCACGTTCGGTGGTGAGGACTGCAACTCAAGGAGGAAGGACCGATTCTTATGCACAAGATGTTGAAAGCAATTGCCCTGCTGGTAGTCGCCAGCTTCGTGCTGGCCGCTTGTGGTGGCAGCACCCCGACGAACACGCCAGCCCCCGCCGTCGCCACCCCGACGGCAGCGGCGGCAGTAATGACCGCCACTCCGGTGCCCCCCGTTGGCACCGCGATGACCCCCACCGCGATGGCGGTGATGACCCCCACCGCGATGATGGTGATGACCCCCACCGCGATGATGGCCGCCACCCCCACGCTGATGATGACCGCCACCATGGGGATGAGCATGACCGCCGCCACCCCCACCGCCGCGCCGGTGCCGCCCACCGCGACCCCGATTCCGCCGGTCTCCTCGAACCCCAACGCCAAGACCACCATTACCCTGTGGACGAAGGAAGGCGAGCCGACCCTGAGTTGGATTACCAAGGCAGCCAAGGATTTCAGCGGACAGAATCCCGATGTCAATATCGTGGTGGTGAACAAGGGTGTGGAGGACATCAAGTCCCAGTTCCCCACCGCCCTCGCTGCCGCCAATGACCCCAGCACCCCCGACTTCCTGTGGACAGTCGGCGACCATATCGGCGTATTCGCCCCCGGTGGCTTGATTCTCGATGTGGACACGGCATTCGGGCCGGGCTACAACGACAAGTTCCTCAAGCCTGCCTCCGACTCGGCCAAGTACGGCGGCAAGAGCTGGGGCGTGCCCCTCAGCGTGGGCAATCACCTGATGCTGATGTACAACAAGAAGCTAGTTCCCACCGCCCCCAAGACTTTCAGCGAACTGGTGACTATGGCCAAGGCTCAGACCAAGGGCACGGGCAACGATGCCAGCTACGGCCTCGTCTACAATCAGACCGAGCCGTTCTGGCTGAACCCCTTCTACGCGGGCTTCGGCGGCTGGCCGCTGGCTAACCCCGACGATGCCACCAAGACCACCGGCACCCTGAACACCCCAGAGATGGTCAAGACCCTTCAGTTCTTGCACGACCTCAAGTTCGTGGACAAGATTGAACCAGCGGAAGCCGACTACAACACCGCCGACCAACTGTTCAAGGATGGTCGCGCTGCGTTCCTCATCAACGGCGACTGGTCGCCCAGCGGCTACCTGACCGACTCGGTCAAGGCCAAGCTGGACCTCGGTATCGCCCCCATCCCGCAGATTGATGCTACTGGCCTGTGGCCCGCCCCGATGGTGGCCGGTGTTTACATCATGGTCGGTGCCAATGTGCAGACCGGTTCC
>JBBSEE010000713.1:0-1965 GCA_038239995.1 Chloroflexia bacterium
AAGCAAATCCGCATTGCCTTCGACAACTCGGGACAACAGAAGGGCGGGGCCACGGTTGACCCCAAGCCGAACAAGACCGAGCAGACCATTGCCGCGGCGGGGCTAATCCACCATACTCGCGCCATTGCCGAGAGCGGCATCCACCTGATGCACAACAAGTTCGTGGTGCGCGACCGGAACACCGTCTGGACCGGCTCGGCGAACTTCACCTGCGGCGGGTTGCAGGAGCAGGACAACAACTGCCTCGTCATCTCCTCCCCCGAAATCGCCAGCCGCTACACCACCTACTTCGAGGCCCTGTTTACCGGCCCGCATAGCCATAAGCCCATCCTTGACACCTCCTTCGCCATCGCCGCCCCCGAAACGCATGGCGCGGTGGACATCGCCCCCGGCTTGCGCCTCTCCACCTTCTTCACCCCGGTGCAATCGGTGGCTTTGGAGCAAGCCAGCGTCGCCCTGCTGCACAGCCCCCACCGCGTGCGGGTCATCGCCTTCCTTGTCAGCGACCCCAGTATCCTTGCCGCCTTGCAGAAGTTCGCCGCCGACCCTCACTTCGACATTCGCGGCATCTACGACCGCTCTGGGATGCAGGATGTGCTGCGCTCGAAGAAGAGCGACCCTAGCACCGACCCCAACTTCTGGTTCATGCGTGACCCCCGCTTCGTCGAGGCCCCCTCTCTGCCCTTCAGCGGGACGCGCGAGAACAACTTCATGCACAACAAGGTGATGATTATCAACGACAATCTGGTGATCAGCGGCAGCTACAACTTCTCCAAGAACGCGCAGGCCAATGACGAGAACCAAGTGATTATCGAGTCGCAAGCAGTCGCCGCCGCCTACAATGCCTACTTCGACCACCTCTACACTGCATATCAAGCCCGCAAGGGCCGCGCCTATCAACTGCTGGGCCTATGTAAACTGCCCGCCCCGCCCCATCCCTGATGATAACTCCCCATAACGCCCCTCCCACCGGGAGGGGCGGAATAATCACTCCCCTCCCACCGGGAGGGGCTGGGGGTGGGTGCGAGTTGCGTTGCCCTCGCCCACCCCATCGAGCGGTGGCAAGCTATGTCACTATCATTGCACTAATGAGGAAGGACAAACAGCCAACGGATTGAAAAAACGGATAAACGGATTAGGTTCGTCGCAAGGGTAGCCCCATGATGTAGGGACGAATCGCATCCGCCCAGTTCACCCACAGCAACGCGCATCGTAACTCGGTGGACAGGCCTTGCTTACGATTGGCATAGTCATTAGTCAGCAGGGCATATGCGATTCGCCCCTACGCCAGCCCTGCTAGTCTAGGATAAGCGAAGGTGCAAAGATGGTGATGTTTGTTACCAACGAAAAAAGAAGAAAACTCGCGGGGGTCTGGGGGGTTGACCCCCAGCTGGTGAAGGGGCGCAACGCCAATCGCAAGCTATAGTCTTGCCGCTCTCCTCTAGCTTCGGCCCACCCGATGATACCCTGCCAAGGGGCAACGCCAATCGCAAGCTAATAGTCTTGCCGCGCAGTAACGAAGATTAGCTTATCTAGCGGTCAGCATCTGGGGGTCAACCCCCAGACCCCCGCGTCTTTCCCCTGCTGTCCGCTTATACGAAACGTAGGTTGCCACCACCCTACCCATCCTCAGCCCCCTCCGTTTGTACAATCCCCCCAAATCTGGTAAAATACAGGCTAGACATAACACCAACTACCCATCATGGAGACCGCCAGATTGACCAAAGCACCGCGCCGCGCCCGCATCTTCGCCCTTGCCAACCAGAAGGGCGGGGTGGGCAAGACTACCACCGCCGTCAACCTCGCCGCCTATCTTGCGGCGCAGGGGCGGCGCGTGCTGCTGGTGGATGCCGACCCGCAGGCCAACGCCACGTCCGGCGTGGGCTTCGACCCGAAGGACATCGAAAACTCGGTTTATGAGTGCATGGTGGACGGCATCGCGCCGCAGGACGTGATTATGCCCAC
>JBBSEE010000714.1:0-1965 GCA_038239995.1 Chloroflexia bacterium
AGTAAGCCATCAGGTCGGTGATGAGACGCAGGCTGGGGGCGGGCGGGTAGATATACGTCCCTCGCGCCATGTACTCCTTCAGAATATCGTTCTGCACCGTGCCGTTCAGGGCGGTCTCTGGCACCCCCTGCTGGCGGGCGACTGCAATGTAGAGGGCGAGCAGCACACTGGCGGTGGCGTTGATGGTCATCGAGGTGCTGACCTTGTCCAGCGGAATGTCGCGCAGCAGGTTCTCCATGTCGTCGAACGAGCTAATCGCCACCCCCACCTTGCCCACCTCGCCATCGGCCATTGCCGCATCGGAGTCGTAGCCCATCTGGGTGGGCAGATCGAAGGCGACGCTGAGGCCAGTCTGCCCCTGCTGCAACAGGTAACGGTAGCGGCGGTTGCTCTCGCTGGCATCGCCAAACCCCGCGTACTGGCGCATGGTCCACAGCCGTCCCCGATACATGGTGGGCTGCACTCCGCGCGTGTAGGGAAACTCGCCGGGGTAGCCGAGGTCGCGCTCATAGTCGAAGCCCTGCACGTCTAGGTCGTCGGGGGTGTACAGCGGCTGTACCTCGAATTGCGAGTGGGTCTCAAAGCGGGCGGCCCGCTCCGGCGATTTGCCTCGCGCCTTGGCGTAAGCCCCGTTCAGCCAGCGTTGCTTGCTGCGGGTTGCCACCTGCTGCTTGCCGTTTAGTTGCTCTGTGGTCATCGTTGACCCTCCGCATAAAGTTAGATTTGGCGAAGCCGCGCCTCCGCCCGTGCGACGCGCAACGGCATCTCCATTTCGCGAAACATGGCGGTGGCCTCGGCGAACAAGTCGGCAGCTTGGGCCAATACTTTCGGGTGGGGTTGCCGTGCCTGCGCCTTCAGCAAATAGCAGGCATATTCCTCGCTGAGGTTGGCAAGGTCGTAGCGTTGCCCCATCTTGTGCATCAGCTTCATCAGCGCGGCGAATTGTCGCGCCGCCTTATCCCAATCACCCTGCGCGGTGTAGAACATGGTAAGGGCGCGGGCGGCGTTCAGGCAATTGCCCTCGTCGGCTGTTTGGCCGCAGATTCCTTCTAGTTGCTGGAGTAGTCGCTGCGCTTGTATCCATGAGCCAGTTTCAATATGGTAGAGGGCGAGTTGCAAGGTTGCCGCGCTACGCTGCGAGGGGACGAGGTCGCTCGGACTGCCCGCCCGGCTGGCGTAGCTGAAGCAGGTGGGGTAATCGCCCTTCAGCCGCATCAATTCGGCAAGGCTGACCGCGTTCTCTACCTGCATCAACTTGTAGTCGTCGCGGCGGGCCATCTCGTCCGACTGCCGCAGCCAGCGTTCTGCTTCGGTCCAATCACCATAGCGGAGGTAGATGCGCCCGGCCGCGTTGGTGATACGGCAGACTGCGCCGCTGTCCGCAATCTGCGTGGCTAGTCTGGTCGCTTTGGCAATGTACTCAAGGGCGAGCGGGAAAGGTCCTTGGATGGCGACCCCCACCGCCAGCAGCCGCGCCGCTGCTGCTTGGCGGTGGGGGTCGCCACTGAGTTCGGCCTGCCTCATCGCCACACTATATGCAGCGAAGGCGGCATTCACCTTGCTGCGATGCAGATAGATGATACCGAGGTTTCCCATCGCCGTCGCCGCCAGTGCGTGTTCGCCCGCCGCAATCGCCACTTCACCGCTGCGCCGATAGTAGCTGACCGCCTCATCGCGCTGCTCTAGGAAAAGCGCAACGCTGCCTAGCTGGTTCAAGGTACTGGCGGTTAGTATTTCGCCGCCGTCTACCCCCTCAAGGCTCTGCAAGGCCAGCAGCAAATGCTGATGCGCGGTCTCGATTGGCCCCTTTTGGAGGTAAATCAGCCCCTGTAGGTAGTGGACATGGGCGGGGAGCAAACTGGGCCGTTGCTGTTCCTCGTTAAGGATTGACATCTCCTGCTTGGCATTATCAAGTTGCTGGCCCGCCCCGTCGTACCGCCCCGCCGCTATCTCCGCCTCGGTGCG
>JBBSEE010000715.1:0-1959 GCA_038239995.1 Chloroflexia bacterium
CCGTCAATACAACCCCCGCGCCCAACTGGTGCAGACCGAGGATTTGGGTCGCACCTACAGCACTCCCCTGCTTGCCTATCAAGCCGAGTTCGAGAATCAGCGTCGCTGGCTCAGTTTCGACCTGCTCTGCGGCTTGGTGGACTGCGCCCACCCACTATGGTCATACCTGCGCGATGCGGGGGTGAAGGCGGAGGAATTGGATTGGTTCCGCGCCCACCCCTGCCCCCCCGACATCATCGGCCTCAATCACTATATCACCAGCGAACGGTTCTTGGATGAGGGGCTGGAGCGTTACCCCGCGCACACGCATGGGGGCAATGGGCGGCACGCCTACGCCGATGTGGAGGCGGTACGGGTGGGCATCGCGGGGGGGGACGGCTTGCGGGTGGGTTTGGCCGAGGCGTGGGCGCGTTATCGGCGGCCACTTGCCATCACCGAGGCCCATCTGGGCAGCAGCCGCGAGCAGCAGCTACGTTGGCTGGCCGAAGTCTGGCATCAGGCCGAGGCGGCGCGGGCGGCAGGGGTAGATGTGCGAGCGGTCACAGTCTGGTCGCTGCTGGGGGCATATGACTGGGACAGCCTCGTCACCCGCGACGAGAGCCACTATGAGGAGGGCGCATTCGACCTCCGTGCCCCTCACCCCCGCCCCACTGCGCTGTCCGGTTTGGCGCGACAACTTGCCAATGGTGGGCCACCACAGCACCCCGCGCTGGCGGCTCTCGGCTGGTGGCGGCAACCGTCACGGGTCATCTACCAACCGACATCCGCGCCTACCCGATTGGCCGAGGATGCACCTTGTCTCTCTGCTGCCCGCCCTATCCTGATTAGCGGGGCGAACGGCACGCTGGGTCGCGCCTTCGCCCGCCTCTGCGCCGCCCGCAACTTGGCCTATTGCCTGCTCGACCGCCAGCAACTAGACATCGCCGACCCCGCCGCGGTGCAGGCCGCGCTGAAGCGGTATCAGCCATGGGCGGTGGTCAACGCCGCCGGTTACGTGCGCGTGGATGAGGCCGAGCGCGAGGCCGCCACCTGCCTGCGCCATAACCGCGACGGCCCCGCTATCCTTGCCGCCGCCTGTGCCGCGCAGGGGGTGCAACTCCTCACCTTCTCCTCCGATTTGGTGTTCGACGGACGCAAAGGGGAACCCTATGTGGAGAGCGACCTACCCTATCCGCTCAATGTGTATGGGCAGAGCAAGGCCGAGGCCGAGCGGCTGGTGCAACAAGCAATGCCCGCCGCCCTCATCGTGCGTACCAGTGCCTTCTTCGGGCCTTGCGACGACTACAACTTCGTCACCGTCACCCTGCGACGATTGCGGGCGGGCGAGTTGGTGCGGGCCGAGACCGACTCCTGCGTCTCCCCTACCTATGTGCCCGACCTCGTGCATCATGGCCTCGACCTGCTGATTGATGGTGAGCAAGGGATTTGGCACCTTACCAATGTGGGCGCGGTAAGCTGGGCCGAGTTGGCGCGGCAGACCGCAATGGCGGCGGGCTTCGACCCCGACATGGTACAGGTTGTGCATAGCCACAAACTGGGTTATCGCGCCACCCGTCCCCGCTACAGCGTGCTGGGCAGCGCACGCGGCTGGCTGATGCCCCCGTTCGACGATGCTCTGCGCCGCTATTTTGCGGATGTCGCGGCCTGATTTGCCCACTTGCATCAATGCCCCACAGGTGGTACAATAGGCGCACTTAGTTCACCTACTGGCGGGGGATTGTAGATTAGCGACACGGAGGTAGAGATGAACGCGAAAATCCTGATGGTGGATGATGACACCTTTCTGCTGGGGATGGTGAAGTACGCGCTGGAGGCGCAGGGCTATCAGGTGCATACGGTCAGTACCGCGTTTGCCGCTGAGGAGCAGGCCGAGTCCACCCAGCCCGACCTCGTGCTGCTCGATGTATTGATGCCCGGTATCAGCGGGTTGGAACTGTGCGCGAGGCTGCGCCAGAACCA
>JBBSEE010000716.1:0-1943 GCA_038239995.1 Chloroflexia bacterium
CCCGACCGATACCCCCTTGCCGCCCGCACCCACCGTCACCCAGCAAAGCCAACAGCGGCAGCAGGACCGTTGCCGCGGCGACGATTGCGGGAGCGGCAACCCTACCCCCACCGATACCCCTGCCCCCAGCAGCGCTGGCACGATTATGGGGGTGATCAACAAGGGCAACGCCCCCGCCGCCAACATCGCGGTGACGCTGCACCTGAAGAGCGGCAGCGGCGACACCCAAGTAGGTACCGCCACCACCGATGCCAATGGTCAATACTCCTTCAGCAATATGCCTAGCACCGCCGCCGGGGCGGGCTACTACGTCTACTTCGCTTCCAGCAAGGCGGGCGAGCTTGCCAAGTGGTTCACCCCCAATCAGAACTACACCGCCGGTGCGCTGCTGAAGGTGCCCACCTTCGACATTGCCGACCTCAACTTGCAAGGCGCGGACAAGGGCCTCGTCAGCGGCAAGGTGGGCCTCGGCTTCACCCCTCGCTACCCCAGCGAGAGCTACGTGCTACTCTTCGCGCCGTGGAACCAGACCAGCAACTTCGTGTTCAACTCTGGCAGCCTCGGCAACAGCGGGGCGTACACGCTGGACACCGCCAAACTGGCCGCCAACCGCTATCAAGGCGTGGTGCAGATTATAGATAGCACCGCCGGTAACGGTTTCTCCAACGCCCACTTCGTGCTGACCATCGGTACCACGGTCAATCCCACCGCTGTGCCCCAACCCGCCACCGCCCTGCGGTTGACCTTGACCAGCAATACAGGGCGCATCACCCCCGGCGGCACGATTATCTACGGCCTGAACGCGACCAACACCAGCAGCGGCAACCTGACTAATGTGCGTATCACCTTCCCGCTGGTCGAGGGCCAGACCATAGACGTATTCAACACCAAGACCTCGCTAGGCAGCGTGAGCGTGTCCGGCAACGTGGTCACGGTGCAGATTGCCACGCTAGGGGCGGGCCAGAGCGCGACTATCACCGTCTACGTGGCGGTGAGTGCCAGCACCAACGTGGTGCTGACCAATGTGGCCCAAGCGGTGTTCAGCGAGTCTAGGGCGGTGGCAACCTCGAACCAGACTAGCGTCACCGTCAACGCGGGCAGCGGGTCGGGCAGCCAGCAACCCGGCAGCGGCAGTGGCAGCGGCGGTCAACTGCCTCACACCGGCGGCGAGTTCCCCTTCTGGTGGCTGATGCTCGGCCTCGTCCTCATCGCGGTCGCGGGCGGGGTGCGCTGGTATCGCCTCCACCGCACCGCGTAAAGCATACTTACCGATAATCAACCATCCCCCTTCCGTATGGGAGGGGGATTTTATTGCCTACGCTGCCCACTTGCGTCGGGCGGGGCGATGTTGTTATAATCTGGCGGGATTATTCGCCATTAACACACAAGGAGAGTGCCACATTGAACCTGCTATCTAAGATACGCGACGTACCCGATTTTCCCAAGAAGGGGATACTGTTCAAGGATATTACCACCCTGCTGAAGGACGGCCCCGCTTTTCATGAGGCGATTGACCAGATGGTGGCGATGCTGACCGAGAGCAAGATAAAGATTGACAAAGTGGTGGCGGTGGAGTCGCGCGGCTTCATCATCGGTGCGCCGATTGCCTATAAGCTGGGGGTCGGGCTGGTGCCGGTGCGAAAGCTGGGCAAGCTGCCCTCGATGACCGTGAGCGTGGATTACAGCCTCGAATATGGGGTCAACACTGTGGAGATGCACGTAGACGGGGTGGAGCAGGGTGAACACGTGCTGGTGGTGGACGACCTACTGGCAACCGGCGGCACCACTCGCGCCAGCATCGAACTGGTAGAGAAGGTGGGCGGCATCGTCAGTGGGGTGATGTTCCTCATCGAGCTAGAGTTCCTCAACGGGCGGCAGATGCTGGGCAACTACCCCACCTTCGCCCTGCTCAAGTTCTAGCCGCTGCGGTTGATTGCCACTAG
>JBBSEE010000717.1:0-1938 GCA_038239995.1 Chloroflexia bacterium
GGACGGCTCTTCCGCGCCGTCCAGTTCGGGGGCGACTACTGCTTCGATAACACCATTACCCATATCGCACACACTCTCTCTCTTTAATGTGGGATGAGGGGGGCGTAGTTGCCCACGCCCCCTATTCGGTTTGTATGCCGATTACGGCAGTTGGGGTTGACCAGCAACCGAGAAGACCACGCCAGTTTCGTGGCTGGCCTGAATCACGAACTCTGAGTTGGTGGCGTCGGGATACACATCGAACTCGATGGGTATCTTGGCATCAGGCTTGAATGCCTCGCCCTTAATCATGATGTCCTTAGTCATGATGCAGTTGAACGCCCCCCACAAAATGTCGGGGTTGGACACTGGCGTATTGGGGTTGGTCATGTCCGGTGCCCACACCGCGTAGGCAAACGTGGGACGGATAGTACCCAGCTTAACCCGCTGCTTGTAGGTTCGCGTCGGGGTGGTGGAGGCGATAGTGAGAGTAGAACCTTGCAAGATGACAAGGACTTCTGGGTACACCCGATAGTCGGTAGTCAGCTTCACATGGCCCTTACGGGGGAATGACAGTACGCCTTGGTCGGCGTTGTTGCCAGTCATCACGGTAGAGACATTCTCGATCGTCATCTCGTGGTCGAAGATGGGGGGGAGCAGTTGGCCGGGCAGGTTGCCCGCCACGATGGTGGTGGTGCCGCCGTTGTTGGCCCAAACCCCGCCCGCACCGATACCGGCCCCGCCGAGGCCGAAGTTGAGGTTAGGCATTGTTGCTGCCCTCCTCTACGGTGGTGGTGGGGACTGGGCTAGCGACAACCGCAGGCTTCACGGTCGGTCGGGCGGGGGTCGGGCTGGCAGGGGCCACGGGTGGGGCTTCGACAACCACTTCCTCGCCCGGTACTAGTGCGAGGAAGGCCGCCGCCGCGCTAGCGGCTTCAGCTTGGCCAGCGGTGGGGTCTACGGGTACGAAGTCGAACTCGGCAGCTTCAGGGATTTTCTTCAGGATGTCTGCATGGCTATCCAGCATGGGGACCGTCCAATTATTGGCGCGGTTCCATGTGTAGCCACCCAACACCCGTTCGGTATCCGTACCGCCGGGGTGGTCAATGTGAATCACGTTTATCACGATGGGTTACTCCTTACGTTGTGTGGGTGGGACGAGGTAGTTCACGGGGGTAGACAATGGTGCGTATCGGGCCGGCAAGGGAAGGCACCAGCACGACAACGGCACCGTCGGGGATAGGGGTATCTGCGAGGATGGGATAACCGGGGGGGTAGGGTTCGCCTTGTTCGTCTAGGGCGGTGAAGGTTAGCTCCCGCCACATAGCGGTGGACATGAACACTTGCACATCAGCCTCCTCCATGTACTGCGTCCAGTCGTTAGCTGGCCCCCACTCGTAGAAGGGGCCGATGGTGCGCCGCTGGGGAGGCCTCTGGTTGTGCGTGACTTTGTATAGCACGGTTCGTTTGGAGGCCATAGTTTTGCCGCTCCTCACTTGCGTTCGATAGTGGTGGCATAGTGTTCGACGAGGCGATTGGCGACAAACCCGATTTCGCGCCCCTGTGCCCCGCCCGATATGCGGACGGCGCGGAAGCAGAAGGTACGCGCCTCGTCGCTGTCTGCTATAGGTTTGAGGTGCAAGACGGTGCGGGCCAATGTCGCTGCATTCTTCAGCGTGGTGAACCCTGCACCTACATCGCCATAGAAGTAGAGGTTAAAGTAGTAGCGGGAGTTATAGCCGTCAATGAAGCCGGGCAACCCGCTATCTGCAGGGGCGGTAATGACCACAATATTGGCAACCGAGCCGTCAGGGGTATTCTTCGGCAGGCTGCTACCCGCGAACACCGCACCGTCCTGGTAGATGTGCGCAGCACTAATCAGCGTAGTGAAGGGGGTATCAGCAACGAGCGCAGCTTGTACTTGGTCGAGGATGGAGACGTAAGGCATGGCTACTTACC
>JBBSEE010000718.1:0-1929 GCA_038239995.1 Chloroflexia bacterium
ACTATCAAGAGTGGCGGTACAAGGGCAGCGGCCACGCTGCCGGTTGGCCGCTGAACGGCCCCCACGTGGGCTACGGCTTCAACGCTGCCCTCTATTACACCGACCATAACCGCGCCTACGATATGGTCAAGGATGCGGGGTTTGGTTGGGTCAAGCTCCAGATTTCGTGGAAGGACATCGAGGGCAACAAGGGTCACTACGCATGGGGGCCGCTGGACCAGATTGTCAGCGATGCCAACGCTAAGGGAGTCAAGCTCATCTTCAGCGTCGCCAAGTCGCCCGATTGGGCCACCGCAGGCAACATTCATGGCGGCCTGCCCGACGACCCCACCGACCTCGGCAACTTCATGTACCAGCTAGCCAACCACTATGAGGGCTACATCGCTGCCTACGAGGTGTGGAACGAGGAGAACTATGCGGTGGAGACCGGCGGCCACGTTGACCCCGCCCGCTACGTTACCGCTCTGCGCTACGGCTACTGGGGGGTGAAGTGGGCCGACCGCCATGCCATCGTGCTATTCGGTGCGCTTACCCCTACTGGCGTGAACGACCCCGGCCTCGCGGTGGATGATGTCACCTATCTACAGCAGGTCTACGCGGTGGATAACGGTATCGTCAGCAATTACTTCGATGTCCTCGGCGCACACGGGGCGGGCTACAGCAACTCGCCCGACCAACTGTGGCCCGACCAGCCCGGCACCGGGGCTTGCCCGCCCCTGTATCAGCCCCGCCACGATTGCTGGCTCAATCACCCTAGCTTCTACTTCCGCCGCATCGAGCAACTCCGCCAAGTGATGGTGGACAAGGGCGATACTGCCAAGCAGATGTGGCTGACCGAGTTCGGCTGGCCCACCGCCACCGATGCCCCCGGCTACGAGTACGGCCAACTGATTAGCGAACAGACCCAAGCCGACTACCTCGTCCGCGCCTTCCAGAAGGGGGTCAATGATTACCCTTGGATGGGGGTGATGTGTGTCTGGAACCTAAACTTCAGCACCATTGGTCTGCCCGCCAACGACGAAAAGGTGCCATGGGCGGTGGTCAATGCCGACTACTCGGCCCGCCCCGCCTATACCGCGCTGAAGAATATGAGTAAGTAAAGCTCCGCCCCCGCCGGTAGGTTGATAATCGCTGCCTCCTCTGCCCATAAGTTGGGCAAAGGGGGCAGATTTGTGTTATACTTTACGCGCAAATACGCATCCCCACATCCCACATTCAGGTTCAAAGAGGAGTTACGCAGTTGGGCAGGGCGTATGCGATTGGCCCCTACGTCATCAGGCATAATTCCACCCGCAACTGCGTAAGTCCTATCAAAGAGGAGATAATAGCGAATGATTGAAGGCAAGCTCTCGCTGGTGCTGCCCGCACATAATGAGGAAGATAACATCGAAGCGGTGGTCCGCGACGCGGAGGCAGTGCTGCCCACTGTGTTCAGCGACTATGAGGTGATTGTGGTCAATGATGGCAGCAAGGACCGCACTGGCGCAATCGCTGACGCACTTGCCGCCACCAACCCCCATGTGCGCGTCATCCACCACGAGATGAACAAGGGCTACGGCGACACCATTACCACTGGCTTCAACGCGGCGGTGGGCGATTATATCATGTTCACCGACTCTGACCGCCAGTTCGACCTGCGCGACCTCGACCGCCTTGCTCCTTATATCCCCCACTACGACATCGTGGCGGGCTATCGCATCAAGCGCAGCGACCCCAAGGTGCGCCTCATCTACGCCAAGCTGTTCAACATCGCGGTGCAACTGCTGTTCAATGTCCATGTGCGTGATATTGATTGCGCCTTCAAAGTGTTCCGTGCCGAGGTGCTGAAGGGGGCGGACTTGCAAGCCCGCTACGGCCTCATCAACGCGGAGATACTGGCGAAGGCCCAAGTGCGGGGGCGCACTATTACTGAGGTGGGGGTCAATCACT
>JBBSEE010000719.1:0-1926 GCA_038239995.1 Chloroflexia bacterium
CCGACAGAATAGAGCTGTGATAAAATCTAGTTGGGTCATGAGGCCACCGTCCTTTGCTTAAGTATGGTAACTTTAGCTTAGACGGCCCTCATGGCTCTGTCAACTAGCACAACTGATTAATTATCTCGCGCACCGGGATGAGCTTTCCCTCCAGATTATACCGCAAAGCCGCTAATCACGATAAGAGGTAAACCCATACCTTTGTTATATAAATAGTTCCTCGGTAGCTACTGCACGTGGGCTAGACTGCCCGTTGCCAACCTAGCTGCGAAATGCTCCCCCTAGCCCACGACAACAACAACATTGCTAATGTAGCGCATCAGGCCGTTGCCATCTACCTCACTCCGTCTTGCTCCCCCACTACCTCCCTCGCACCTTACCTCGCTTCAGCCGCCTCTCAACCTCGACCTACGTTTCGCTTTCGCGGATATAGTTGCGCTGGAAGCATTGACAACGAGCCGATAGTCTGCCTCACTCCATTCACCCCCCCTCTCGCGCCCAACTAACTGCTAGCGGGACGGAGTAGCATCAGGTATGCCGGGTTGAAGGATAGTAAGTGCCACAGCGGGTGAGTAGAAGAGGGTAACGGCGAAGATGGCGGCGGTCGAGAACATCCGGTGGTTACCCTAACCCAATAGTAGGCCGCTCTCCTCTTTAGCTTAAAGAGAGCGGCCTACATTCGCAGGGCGTGCGCCACAGGTTTACGGGGTGGTGACCCCCTTGTAGACAATCTGGCACATCTGGTCGCGCTGGATGTTGTTGTTCGGTCGGAAGGTGCCGTCGAGGAAGCCGTTGACTACGCTCTTGTAGTGGGCGGTCTCCACGAACAGGTAGAAGACGTTGGAGGGGGGCACGTCGGAGTAGGTTTGACCACCACCCACCGGCGTGACCAGCGCGTAGTGCGCGGCGGATACCACCAGTTTAGTCACCTGCCCGCGCGTGATGGCGAGGTTAGGCAAGTAGCAGGGGAAGGTTTGACCATTGGCGGCGCAGGTAGCGGGGTCGAAGCCGCCGAGGATACCGGCGTGGAAGCCTGCTTCGATAAAGGCGAAGGCGAAGTAGGTGGGTTGCACATCGTTGAAGTCGGGCGCACCTGTCGGGGTGTAAGGCGGGATGCCGAAGCCGAGGACGACCACCTTAGCGAACTGAGCGCGGGTGGCGGTGCCTGCTGGCCCGAAGTGGGTGGGGTCAACCCCGTTGACCACCCCACGGCAGTACAGGTAGTGGATGGCGAAGTAGAAGGTATTGCCGTTGATGTCTAGGAACGGGTTGGGGCAATCGGTCGGGGTTTCGGTTGGTGTATTGGTGGGTGGTGCTGGCGTGTTGGTCGGGGTGTCGGTGGGCGGCAGCGGCGTGTTGGTCGGCGTGTCGGTGGGTGGCAGCGGCGTGTTGGTGGGGGTATTGGTGGGACCACTGTTGATGCAGGCGTAGACTTCCACATCGTCCACGTTCCAGCCGGTCGCGGCCACCGAACTATCCGTCCCCTCGCGGAAGCGGAACTTCAGCGGTACTGCGGCGAAGCTAGTCAGGTTGGCCGCGCTCTGGTAGTAGGCGGGGTTGCCGGGGCTGGTCATGGTCCACGCCATCCGGCCCGCTAGCGGGTTGTTGAAGTTGCTACTAATCGTGCCATTGTAGCCGTTGGCGGTCAACAAGCTGCCCGCGTCTACCCACGTGGTGCCACCGTTGGTGCTGGTCTCCAACACGCCCCCATCGTAGGCGGTGGTGGGGTTCTCGAAGGCATAGCTATGCCAGAAGGTCAAGCCTGCGTACACCACGCCAGCGGGGATGTTCAGGGTGCTAGAGAGGGCGAGTTGTTGGTCGGTAACGACCGCTACATCCTGCGCGAACCACGAGTGGGTGGGCGAGTGGGAGCTAGTGGTGACTTGCGCCCACGTATCGCCGGTGCCGCCGTGAGTGAAGTTGAGG
>JBBSEE010000720.1:0-1925 GCA_038239995.1 Chloroflexia bacterium
ATCGCCCAGCCCTTGATTGTCTACGGCCAACTGGTGGGCGGCCAGCTACCCCTCGCCGCCCACCATGTCACCGACATTCATTATGTGATTTGCTCGATAAATGACCAGCGCGACCCCGCCAGCTTGTGCAGTGCGACTTACTATCCCAATAACTCGGCTGGCCGGTCGCCTTGAGCAGACTACATCGCATCGCCCTATACCTCTACTTGCTCACCTGCTACGCGCTGCTGCTCATCAGCTTCCAGCAATCTAGTAGTGCTAGCCTCGGCGCGGGCCATCAGTTCGACCGCGCCCTTGCCCAGTTCAGCGGCTTGCAGGATGACCACGACCAAGAGTACCGCTGGACCACCGCGCAATCGAACATCACCCTGCCCCGCCTCGCCCTTGCCGAGCGCGTCACCCTCACCCTGAACGGCAGCCGACCGCCCCAAGACCCTCGCGCCGCGGTCGCCATCTGGGTGAACGGCAGCTACCTCACCACCCTGACCCTCACCAATCAAATAGCCGACTACCGTATAGATTACGCCGACCTGTCGCTCGACCCCCGCCTGAACATCAGCCTACGCCCCACCACCACCTTCTACCCCAGCGACGCTGACTACCGCGAAATCGGGGTCATCTACTACGCAGCAAGGGTGGATAGCCGCGACGAAGGCGGTATCCGCTTCCCCCCCGCTAGCCTCGCCCTCCTCTGGCTCATCCTCGCCCTCGCCCTTGCCAGCTTGCAACGGCTAACCTTTAGCTTGCCTCACCCCCAAGTATCATCCCGCCTACAACTTGTAACTCAAACCTCAAACCTCAAACCTCAAACCTTCCTCATCCTGCCCCTCGCCGCCCTGCTGTGGCTGGCCGCGCCGCTCAATGCGCTGTGGCTGAGTTTTGCCGCCACGCTGCTGCTGGTGCCGGTCGCCGGGTTCGCGCATCGCCAACGCCTAGAGGTGGGGTTGGCTGCGCTGTCCGACCGGCTGCTGGGTTGGCGCATCTGGCGGGTACGCATCATCCGTGTGCTGGCGGTGCCCGGCTTCTACCTTGCCGCCACTATCGCCTTCACGTGGCCCTACATCCTCGACTTGCCCACCCGCCTGCCCGGTTGGCCGATGGACAACTTCAACTTCCTCTACAAAATCTGGTGGGTGAGCAACGCGATGTTCGGCACCGCCCCGCCCGGCTCCTCGATCATCTACGACCCCAACGTGTTCTACCCCTCCGGCTTCAATCTGGCGCAGGGGGAGCTTACCCCCGCGAACACCTTGTTCACCATCCCCATCACCGCCACCCTCGGCCCCATCGTCAGCTACAACCTGCTGGTACTCGCCTCGTTCGCCCTCTCCGGTTGGGGAATGTACCTATTGGTACGATTTTTGATTGCGGATTTTGGATTTTGGATTGCTGATGCACCGGGCGTGATAAATCACACCCCTATAGACGATGCGGCAGCGGCAGGGCGAGTGCAACCCGCCCCTACACAAGCTACCGCCAACTCAAATCTGATAACTCAAAACTCAAAACTCAAAACTCAAAACCCCGCCGCGGCGATCGCCTTGTTTGCGGGGCTAGCCTTCGCCTTCTGCCCCTATCGGATGATGCAGATGGGGGGGCATTTGCAGATGTTGGGGACGCAATGGCTGCCCTTCACCTTCCTATTCGTCGAGAAGATGCTTCGCACCCGCCGCTGGCCGGATGGGCTGCTGGCGGGACTGTTCTTCGCCCTCTGCTGTTGGGAGGCATGGTACTACGCCGCCATCATCGGCCTATTCGTCGCCTTGTACATCCCCATGCGCTGGTGGCAATTGCGTCGCATTCCGGTGGGGCAAGCGGGCGGGATAAATTACGCCCCTACCTCGCCAAATGTCGCCATACAAGATGGGGAACAGGGCGGGATTTATCCCGCCCCTACACCTTCCAATTCATCACTCATCACTCAT
>JBBSEE010000721.1:0-1923 GCA_038239995.1 Chloroflexia bacterium
GCTACGCACGCGGCTGAACAATCTGTCCGCCCGCTGGTACGTGAAGCAGATACTCGCCCAGCAAGTAGAGTATAATGGGGCGGTGCTGCGGGCGTTGGAGGAGATGGCGAAGCAGGTGCGCGACTTGCAGGCGGCCACTGCGATGCGCGACTCCTTGCTGGCCGCCCGCCTCGGCGACGTGGATACACGGGTAGAGGCGGCGATTGCCCGCTCCCTCGCCCGCCTCGCCGATATGGACGACACCCTGCGCCGTGTCGCGGATATGCGCGATTTGCTCCAACCAGAGAAAGAGATACATGGCTAGACCAATCGAGCAAGAGAATGCCGCCCCGATTACCAGTGTCGCCGCTGATGAGCGCAGCGACAGCACGGCCCGACCCCAATCCGGTGTGCCCGCCCGCGCGGCTAGCCTCACCCTCCTATCGCTCCTGCCATGGTTGGTGGTGGGGGTGATGCTGGCGGTGCTGGGCGGGCACCAGTTGTGGCTGAACAGCCACGCCAACCTCGGCGGCTGGGGGGTGGACGATGCGTGGATTACCTTTCGCTATAGCCACAACCTCGCGCTGGGCAATGGGCCAGTCTGGAATGTGGGCGAACACGTCGAGGGCTACACCAACTTCCTGTGGATGGCGATGATGGCGGTGGCGATGAAGCTCGGCTTCGTGGGGATTGGCATCAGCGTGCTGGTGGGGGCAATCGCCGCGCTGGTCTGCCTGCCGCTCACCTATCGGCTGGCGGAGACGGGGCCATATCGCGGGCGGCTACCGCTAGTTAGCGCGGCGATGCTGCTGCTACTGGCGGCGGATGGCAGCTTTGCCACATGGAGCATCGCCGGACTGGAAACCAGCTTCTACGCGCTGCTGATGCTGGCGGGGGTGCTATGCTTCATCCTCGCCCTAGAGCGCGACGGGGTGGCGGAGCAAAGGCTGCTGCTGGCGGCAGGCCTGCTGCTGGTGCTGGCGGCGATGACCCGCCCAGAGGGGCTGATGGTCTACGCCCTCGGCCTCGGCTTCCTGTTGCTCCGCGCGGTGCGGGGGCGCGGCTTCGGTCGCTATCTCATCTTCTACCTCGCCCCCGCCGCGCTGATATATCTCCCCTACTTTGTGTGGCGGTGGAGCTACTATGGCTGGCCCTTGCCCAACACCTTCTACAACAAAGTGGGCAGCGGCTGGACCCAGATACAGCGCGGGCTGTATTATGAGACCAAGTTCCGCGACCGACACGGCGAATTGTTGTTCATCCTGCCGCTCATCGCCCTGCTGCGCGAGCGGCTCACCTACCGCACCGCCTTCCTGTTCACCAGCGTGCTGGGCTACTGGGCCTACATCATCTACGTGGGCGGCGATTGGAACTGGGCGATTGGCCGCTTCTTCGTCCCCGTGTTGCCCCTGCTCGTGGTGCTGAACGCCGATGCGGTCAAGTCACTCTATTTCGCCATTATGGGGCGGGGCGATGCGGCGGATGAAGCCGCCCTGCAACCCCCCCGCGTGCGTAAGTGGCTGCTGGCGGGGGCGGGGATGCTCATACTACTGTTCGTTAGCAACAACATCTACCAGCAATCCTCGGTGCTGGGCGAACAGCCCAACCTCAACTACTATCAGGGGGTTGCCACCGCCCTGTATAGCAACGTGCAGTACATCAACGCCCACACTCAGCCCACCGACTTGGTGGCGACCACCGCCGCCGGGGTGCTGCCCTTCTTCAGCGACCGCCCCTTCCTCGATATGCTGGGCCTGACCGACGCGCACATCGCCCATCTGTATGTGGAGGACATCGGCAGCGGGCGGGCCGGTCACGAGAAGCAAGACCCCGCCTACGTCCTTAGCCGCAAGCCCGCCTACATCGTCCTCACCATCAGCCTCGGCAAGAGTGGCCTCGGCCCGCTCCCCGATTTTGTCAACAACTATCAGGCGGTGGATTGGA
>JBBSEE010000722.1:0-1923 GCA_038239995.1 Chloroflexia bacterium
GATGTTCCCCCCACCGACCTTCCCTTGCTGGCAGCAGCCCTCCCTAACTTCGACAAGAGCGGACTAAAGAGCGTCATAACCCGTCTCAATGCTTCGATAGACCTGCATTGGGATTGGTACGGTTCGACCCCTGCGTGGAGTCTACTGCTGGACAATGAGTGGGCGAACAGGATGTAGCCTTTGGCCAGCAGGATTTGGTGGCCTAAATGTATCGCCTACTTCTCGACGAGGAGTGGGCGAACAGGATGTACCACCTGAGCAAGTCGGCCATCATCGCTGCCCCACGGAGACCGCGAACATCGCGGAGGGCTTGAGTGGGGATGAGCTATTTGTAAAATAACGCCATATACCACTTGTATTTTGTTTGAAAATGTCATATAATATAATTATGTTGTAGAGAGACTGGCAAGTGCGGGCTAGAGACCAGCCTTGTCAGTGGACTGAAACGCGAGCGAGATGGCAGCTCAACTGCCACTCCTCGGATGTTAAGGATTTGCCGGAGCCTCGCTCCTCACTGTTCTCTAGCGGTGTAGGGGCGGGGCTTCGGTCGTCCAAAGGAGAACTAAGATGACCGACAACGACCCCACCACCGACCCCACCACCGACTTCGTGCCGCCCACCATGATTATGGTGGTAATCAGGGACGCAGCGAGTGCCTGCAATCTCCCCACAAGGGAGAGTGCGGGGGTTCTTGCGTACTTCACCACCACCACCTTGAGGGCGGTGGTGGCTGCTATCCAGACCGAGGTGAGCAGTGCGGCCAACAGTGCCGTGCGACAAGCCTTCGGGGCTTGGCAGGGCGTGGTTGAGGCGGCGATTGCTCAGCGGGCGGTGTAGTATGTTGCGCCGCCTAATCAACAGCATCCGATACCTGCTCGTGGCACGACGCCTCGTCCGCCACCATAACAAGTATTGGGGGAAATCGAGAGGATAAGTGAAATGGCAGGACGTAGCTTGAACAAGATAATGTTGATAGGCAACTTGGGTCGCGACCCGGAGATGCGCTTCACCCAGAGCGGGCAGGAGCAAGTCAAGTTTACCCTCGCCTGTTCGCGCTCGTGGACGGAACAGGCCACCGGCGAGAAGCGCGAGGAGACCGACTGGTTCAATGTCACCGCTTACGGCAACCTCGGCAAGGTCTGCAACGACTACCTACACAAGGGCAGCAAAGTCTACATCGAGGGGCGGGTATCCATCAGGCAGTACGACGACACTCAGACCGGGCAGAAGAAAACCTACGTCGAGGTTATCGCCACCGACATGCTGATGCTAGACAGAGCGGACGGTCGCACGGACGAACGCTCTGCTGCTGCTTTGCAGTCTATCGAGGACGACCCGATACCGTTCTGATTGGGGGTGTCGACTGCTCGCCCCTGCTATAGAACCACCCGTGCGACCTCGCAATGGTCGTGGTCTCCACCCCCGCCAACCACAAGCGGCGGGTACGAAAGGAAGGAACTAACAATGGAGGAGCAACTACCCCAGCCCAACTGGGATGAGATAAGAAAAGCACTGGCCCAGCCCTTCGCTCCGGAAGAAGTAGAGTTCAGGGTACAGGGCAAAACTGGTGAGGACGGTAAGGCTGCGGTCGTCGCCTACATAGATGCGCGGGCGGTCGCCACTCGGCTAGACGCGGTGGTCGGGCCGCAGAATTGGGGGTTTGACTGGCAGCCTATCAACGTCACTAACACCGCCGTCATCTCCGCAAAAGGGTTGCTTACCCTCTACGGGGTGACAAAGGCAGACATCGGCGACGCAGGGGACAACGAGCCGTCTAAGGCCAGCGTGTCCGATGCGTTCAAGCGGGCAGCGGTGATGTGGGGGATTGGCCGCTATCTGTACAGCCTCCCCCGTTGGCGCATCGTGGTGAAGGAAGTGGGCAAGAGTAGCTACATTCCTGATGCGGGTTTGGACTGGCTGCGA
>JBBSEE010000723.1:0-1922 GCA_038239995.1 Chloroflexia bacterium
ACGGTTTCGCCGGGCTGGAACAGTTCGCCACTGAGCGCGAAGTAAGCACCGCCGGTCAGCCCCGTAGCGCGGTCCACGAAGGCATGGGCAGGGGCGCGGTCGGCCTGCGGCGCGGTGGGCGGGCCAGCGTCGGCGCGTTCCTCTACCGACGAGCCGCCCAACGTGTTGTTCGTGCCCAGCAGGTCGAGGTTGAACACCTCTGAGCTATCCGACTGATTGGGGTTGGTGGTAATCAGCGCGGCAACGATGCCATATTGCCCCGAACCGACCGCGCCAATCACATTGAAGCCGTTGCGGGCACTGATTTGATTGTTGGGTGGGTAACCGCCGCCCACCAGCAGCAGCTTGTCGCCGGGGCGCACCGCGTGGGGGACAGTCGCCGCATCGGTGGTAATCCCGATGCCCCCCGCCGAGATGATGCCATCGCCCGCAATGCGCCCGCTGCTGCTGCCTACCGCCTTGAACCAAAACTGGCCGCTGAAGATAAACGCTTGGGTCAAGGCGAGGGCGGCCATGCCGTTGCTATCAGCGGGGAAGGGTGATTGCGCATTGACATCATCAATGAACAAGTTGACGGTTTCGCCGGGCAGAAAACCGGAGACCGCGAACACTGGCAGGCCGCTACTCGCATCTATCAGGTGGGGAACAATCTGCGCGTTCGCCCCGCCGGTGCCGCCTTCAGGCTGGGCAGACATAGGGTAGGTGTGATGCTGCCTAGCCGCCTGCGCGATGGCTGCGCTGAGGTTGACAGGGATGAGGTGATAAGCCTGCACCTGCGCCTTAGTGGGCAGCGGCACGGGGGCTGCTTGAGGTAGAGTGGTAGATGGCGCAGCGAACCCCACCCCCGCCAGCGCGGTCAACAGGATAGCGACACTGAGCAGCAACCTGCCCCCGCGCCGCAGCGAAATGATGAACATGACAATTGCCTCCTTCTTCTCTCTAAGCCGATAGGTGAATTACGTATGTTTCGCAGTATAGACCGACCCATCGGCCCTGTCAATCGTATTGGCATAGGTATTTGGTACTAGGCGATAACCGTCATTACTCTTATTCCGTGCCTAAATGGCGGAAAGGTCAGGCATTTGGTAAGGTTGGTATGTTATAATGCAGCCATGAGCCGTGAGGCATGAGCCGTGAGTTGGAGCTTGTGCGGCCCGCCCGTAACTCAAAACTCAAAACTCAAAACCGAATCACCACAGGGGAGACACGTACAGTATGGACTTTACCGAGGAAATCGCGGTCGAAGATATGGTCAGGGCGCACGATGAGGCGGTGGTGAGCAAATCGGTGGCCGCCACCCCCCTCGCCGAGGGAGTCGCGGTCAGCGTACATCCCATCGAGGCGGTCAAGGACGAGGTGAAGAGCGCGGCGGGCAAGCTGGGGCTAGGCCTGTGGCTGGTGATTATCGGCACCCTGCTGATGCGGGTGGGCGGGGCGGCGATTGGCCTGATGCTGCAACTGTTCACCGCCAATATCGCTCTCTCTGCCGCCATCGTGGGGGTAGTCAGCGTCTCATTCTACCTTAGCGAATTGGTGGGCGCACCCTACTTCGGCACCCGTGTGGACAAGGAGGGCTGGCGACGCTATATGCTGGCCGGGCCACTGCTGGGCGCGGGTGGCACGTTGCTTACCGCGCTGGCGGGTCTGTTCCCCCTCATCTTGGTAGTGCCCTTCCTGTTCGTCAGCCGCCTGCTTGGTGGCCTCAGCGTGGCGACCAATACCCCTGCCTCCCTCAGCTACCTATCGGTGGCGGGGAGCAAGGATGCGAAGGTGCGCTCCCGCTCGGTCGGCTACTTCGAGCTAGCGGTGGTGGCGGGCACAGCACTAGGCGGACTGTTGGGCGGGGTTTTGTGGGATGCGCTGGGGCTGTGGGGCTTCGTGGCCCTCGCGGTTCTATATCTGCTCACGTGGGCAATGCTGCG
>JBBSEE010000724.1:0-1922 GCA_038239995.1 Chloroflexia bacterium
CCCTCCCGGTGGGAGGGGAGGCTTTGTAGGTGGGTGATAAGAAAACAAGGAGAATAATAAGATGAGCGTATTCGACGGCAAGCGGCTGGCCCCGGAGATTTTCAAGCTGGATGTGGAGCGGATGCGGCGGGGCTGGTACTCGGACAAATACTTCGACAACATCGTCACCGTCCTCGGCCAACTGGCGGCGCGGGGCTATCGCTTCGGTGGTCGCAACCCCGACCTCAGCGACCTCGGCGTGGACCTCAGCAACGTGGATGTGGGCAACATCGAGGTGGAGATGCAATGGTTCACCCGCCGCGCCCCCTACAGCGTGGTGGTGGGGGTAGACAAGGCGTTGGCGATGCTGAAAACGTGCAGCGGCTACTTCGACGAACACGGCGAGTTCATCAATACCTACGAGCGGCTGGAAGTGACCGCTGTGCATGACGGAGCAATCGCCCCCTACGAGGGCGACCCCCGCCGCATCTTCCCCGTCATCAAGGTCAGGGGGCGATACCGCGACTTCGCCATATTGGAGACCCCCACCCTCGGCACCCTCACCCGCAGCAGCCGCATTGCCACTAACGTGTACAACACCATGCAGGCGGCCAACGGCAAGCAAGTGCTGTTCTTCCCCGCCCGCTTCGATGCCCACGAGGTGCAGGCTGCGGACGGCTACGCCTACCATATCGCGGTGCAGCTCTTCAATCAGAAGCGGGGCAGCGGGATAAGTGCCTCGGTCAGCACCGATGCACAGGGCGACTGGTGGGGTGGGGCGGGCGGCGGCACCATTGCCCACGCTGCGATTGCCTGCTTCCTCGGCGACACTGCCGAAACGGTGATGGCCTTCTCCGCTACTCGCCCCGCCAGCATCCCCCGTATCGCCCTCGTGGACTTCACCAACGATTGCGTCGGCACCTCAGTGCAGGTGATGCGAGCGATGTTCTTCAAGTACAAGCAACTGATGGAGCGCGGCGAGCAGGAGGAGGCCAAGAAGTACATCCTAGCTGGGGTGCGCCCCGACACCAGCGGCAATATGCGTGATGTCAGCGTCGAGCCGCTAGGCGACAAGAAGCTGGATATGGGGGTCAACCCCCGGCTGGTGTTTGCGATGCGGAAGGCGATTGACAACGCATGGCGCGACTGGGAGCTTGACCACGAGTGGCAGACGCGGGCGCAACAATGGTGCCACAACGTCAAAATCGTGGTCACGGGCGGCTTCACCCCAGAGAAAATCCGTCACTTCGAGTCGCTGGCAGTGCCCGCCGACATCTACGGGGTGGGTAGCAGCCTGCTGAACAACTGTGACGACAACAACACCAACAACGACTACACCGCCGACATCGTGCGGGTGAAGATTGACGGCCAGTGGTACGACCTCGCCAAGATTGGCCGCCGCGCTTGCGACAACCCCGCTTTGGAGCAGGTACAATGGTTAGCCCACGCAGCGCGCATTGCTTTACCCTCCGCCAATATGGTAAAATAAGCAGCGCAAACGGGCCTGAACCATCGCGCCCGTTTTTGTGTATATAAGCACGACATCACCTTGAGGAGAACCACCCCATTGTCTGTTGGCAAGCATAAGTTCGCCCTATTCGCACTGGTCATCCTGTCTACCGCCGCGCTGCTCAGTGCCTGTGAGGGGCAAGCGGAGCGCGATGCCCGCGCCACCAAAGTGGCAGGCAGTTCGCCGCTATTCGCCCACCCCACCCCCTATAATCAAGATAACTTCCCTCCCCTGAGCAGCTTCGACCCGCTCAACTATATCTCCCCGCCCGGCGGCCTCGACTATATCGGCCCTGCTAAGGTGGCCGCCCGCGACCTGCTCGACCTCGACGGCGACGGTTCACCCGAAGCCTTGCTCACCCTCGCCTACCCCAACCCCGGCGGTGGCGACCCCCTGCTCAGTATCACGGTTGCCAACTCCAATACCACCACCG
>JBBSEE010000725.1:0-1918 GCA_038239995.1 Chloroflexia bacterium
CGAAGGGGAGCAGACGCAACGACCGCGCCCGCAGCGGATAATCGCCGCTCGGTATCATCGCCGCATCAAGCTGGCCCTCGTCCAGTCGCTCTCCCCCCTCCGCCGCGCCCACTGCGCTGACCTCTAGGTTGGTATCCACCCCACTGAGGCTGACCCAGCCCGCCCGCAGCGGGTAAACCAGCGGCAAAGTGGCAATTTCATCAATCAATCCCAGTCGCAACCGGCGTGGCATATTGACTTACTCCCTTTTTCGTTGTATTATTATGTTATGTGAAGTTAATAGCCCATCCCTTCCCGCAGTGGGCAAAACTCCCCTGCCGCCGCGAGGGGCTGGGGGTGGGCATGACATATTGTAGCATCAAGCGCAGGAGGTGGCAAGGTGGCGGATAGCGTAACGGACAAGCGTTGTCCCAATCCGGGATGCAAAGCGCATCAAGAGAACTGGCAGTTCTTCGACAACGAGGAGTTCTGCTCGGTATGCGGTTCGCGGTTGCGCTTGGTGGGCGACCCCGACATCGTGCCGACCAACACGGTGGCCGCCGAAGCCGCCGCCCGCAATGAGCCTTATCTTGACAGCACCGGGCAAGTGCGGAACACCGGCAACGGACCACTCACCATTGCCCTTGCCGCTTTCGCGGTATTGGCGATTGCCCTGTTTCTCTGGTGGCTGTGGCCGCACATCTTCCCTACCACCATCAGCATCACCACCAATGCGGCCAGCACCAACCTCACCCCGGTCGCGACCCCGGTCAATCGCCTGACTGCCACGCCAGTGGGCGGCAAATTGAGCGACCGCCCCTCGACGCTGCCCACCAACACGCCACTGCCCGGCCCCAGTGCTACGCCCGTGCCGCCCCAACCAATGGCAACCTCGCTGCCGGTAGCTAGTTCGCAATGGATGGGCAACATCGGGATGGTGGCAAGCTGCACCAACACCGCGCACAAGACCACCTACAAGCCGAACGAGGAAGTGTTCGTGCTGATTGAGGCGCAGTTTGCCCGCGACAAGATATTCGAGGTACATACCACATGGCAAGGGCCGCCCGGATACAACATTGTGTTCAACACCAGTGCCGCCTCGATGTCAATCGCCGCTGGTACTCTGCGCGATGGTGGCGATTACTACGTCTGCTTCCAAGCCACCCCCAACCCGCCCGGCCCATGGACCCCCGGCGCATACCGCGCCAACATCTTCGTCAACGGTAACACCGTCTACCCCGTCGCCAGCGTGGACTTCGATGTTGCGCCATAAAGTAGGTTTGAGATTTGAGTTAGCGATGAGTGATGAATGGAAGGACATAGGGGCGGGCCGCCGCCCGCCCTGCTGAAGCGCGTCCACGCCTATTGTACCTAATACCAATTAGCTGAGGAGAAGGTGTATTTTGTGTAGGGGCGCAGATTTATCGCGCCCATCCGTTTTACACCAGCACCATAGCGATTTGGTATAAGCCTTCTACCAATCAAAGGTAGGGGATAATAACAACAACCCCCTCCCCAACTAAGGGGAGGGGGTCGCTGTTCAGCTAATCGCTACTTAGTTTCGCGGTAGATGACGTGGCGACGCACCAGTGGGTCGAACTTTTTCAGTTCCAGCCGCTGGGGGTCGTTGCGCTTGTTCTTCTGGGTGTAGTAGATATGACCGCTCTCACTGCTTCGCATCTTGACCAGCAAGCGGTCTGCCTTCTTCGCCATATCGGTTGCTCCTTCCTCTCGCTGTTCGTTTTGCTAACAGCCCAGCACCCCAATTAACGGGGTGCTGGTTGATGATAATAGTCGTTTATTCGATAATCTTGGTGACGGCACCGGCACCTACCGTGCGTCCACCCTCGCGGATGGTGAACCGCTGCCCTACCTCGATGGCGATCGGGTTGATCAGCGTCACTTCCATCTGCACGTTGTCCCCCGGCACTACCATCTC
>JBBSEE010000726.1:0-1916 GCA_038239995.1 Chloroflexia bacterium
ATTGCTAAAATCCTTCAGCACCCGCTCTGCCGCCTCGGTCAGGGTGATCTGCTGTGCCATGCTCTCGCTCATCCTTCCTCCCTTTGCCTATCTTCCCTATCGTAATATGCGCCTATTATAGCAAACCCATGTCGTTGGGACAAGGTGAGCTTCACCCTTTTAACCGCCCTATTATCAACCGCGCGGCAATCTCGGCGGTGAGCAGCACGCCGGGTACGCCCGCGCCGGGGTGGGTGCCTCCTCCCACGATGTACAGGTTGTCGAAGTCCTCGCTGCGGTTGTGGGGGCGGAAGTAGGCCGATTGGGTCAGGGTCGGCTCGAAGCTGAAGGCTGCACCCTTGTACGAGTCCAATTCGCTAACGAAATCGGTGGGTAGGAAGGTGCGTTGTACCACGATGTGTTCGCGCAGGTCAGTAAGGCCGAAATCGTCGGCAAGGAAATCTATCACGCTCTTGGTCAACCTCGGCCCGGTTTCCGCCCAATCTATCGTGCCGTCTAGGGTGGGTACGGGTAGCAGGAAGTACATACTTTCGCCGCCCGGCGGGGCCATGCTAGGGTCGGTGCGGGTGGGGGCGTGGGCGTAGATGCTGTACTGTTCGGGGATACGATGCTGGTAGAATATCTGCTGCAAGGTCTGGCGATAGTTCGACCCAAAGATGAGGGTGTGGTGCAGCAGCTTGGGGTATTGCTGGTCGGTGCCTAGGTAGAGGAGGAACAGCGACATACCCCGCTTCATTCGCTCAATCTTGCGGTCGGACCAGAAGCGGCGATGTTCCGGCTTAATCAGGTATTTGTAGGTCCAACTGGTGTCCCCATTGCTGACCACGATGTCGGCGGGCAGGGTTTGGTGGTCGGCAATTAGCACGCCGGTGGCGCGGCGGTTGGCGATGATAATCTCTTGCGCCTCGCAGCCGGTTAGCAGGGTGCCGCCCAGTTCGGTGAATAGCGCGGCCATGGCCTGCACGATGCTGTACATCCCGCCCATGGCGAACCAGATACCCTCATGCCGCTCGATGGCGGGCAGCATCGCGTAGATGGCGGGCACGCCGAGGGGGTTGCCGCCGAGGAATAGCGACTGGAAGCCCATGGCGCGGCGGTTGTACTCATGGTGGAACTTGTTGCCCATGATCCGATAGATGCTCTGGGTCGCGTTCAGGCGCAGCATCTGGGGGGCAATCTTGAGGAAGTCGCCTAGCCGCAGGAAGGGAGTGCGACCATATTTTAGGTAGCCGATGCGAAAGATGGGGTCAATCGCGGCGAGGAACGGCTCATACATCTCCGCATCGCGGGGGTCGAACTTGGCGAGTTCGCGCTTCATCTCCTCGGCATCACCGCTATAGTCTAGGTAGGCGTTGTAGCCGTCATCGGGAAAGTAGACGCGGTAGTAGGGGTGGAGAGGGGCTAGTTTCACGTAGTCGTCGAAGTTGCGACCGGCGGCAGCGAATAGCTCATAGAATAGCGACGGCAACGTCACCACGCTCGGCCCCATATCGAAGGTGTAGCCCGCCTCGCGCAACTGGTAGGCGCGTCCGCCCACCTGTTCGCGCTTCTCCACAATCGTGACCGCGTAGCCCGCCGCCTGCAAGCGGGCCGCCAGCCTTTGGGCAACCCGCAGGTTGACATCCTTCTCCAGCAGATCGTACTTCTTGGTCTTCACATTGTAGTGCGCGCCGCCGCTCTCGCTGCCGCCATGCCCTGGATCGATCACCACTACCTTCGACGGCGGTTGCGGCTGGGCAGCCACCAGCCCCGACCCCGCTAGCGTCAGCAGAGCGAGGGCAAGGGCGAATGCCACCAGCAAGCGGTTCTTAGCCAAGCACATCTTCTTTCCAGCCAGCGGGGACGACAGCTTCGCCCCCAGCGGGTGACTACTTCTCGAAGCGCACGGCCAGCCTGCCGAGGCTGATCACATCGCC
>JBBSEE010000727.1:0-1912 GCA_038239995.1 Chloroflexia bacterium
AAGATTACCAGAGCGCACTACTGATGATGCAGCATCGGCTCAACAACAACTCCTGCTTCCACGCCCAGCAATGTGTGGAGAAGTACCTCAAGGCTTTCCTCCAAGAGCAGCAGGTTAGGTTCGCCAAGAGCCACGAGCTAGACTTGTTGCTGAACTTGTGCGCCACCGCCGACCCCAGCTTTGCCCAGTTGCAGAGCGTGATTAGCGGCCTGAAGGGTTATGCGGTTGACTCCCGCTACCCCGGCACCTCTTCCACCCCTGCCGAGGCGCAGGCGGCATCCCAGAGTGCCAGCCAAGTCCGTGCCTTCGTGCGGGCCAAGTTGGGCATCTAGTGAATTAGGAGTTACGCAGTTGCGTCTGGATTATGCCGGTTGACGTAGGGGCGAATCGCATACGCCCTGCTCAACTGCGTAACTCCTATGAATATTTGATTGCTAGTTGCAGAAGAAAGGCAATGTATTGATGGCGAAGTCTGACCCCAACATCGAGGTGGAGATGATACCGGAAGATGGCACGGAGCCGCCGCCCACCAGCGTTCCACCCCGCCGCAAGCCGCTGGCCCCCGCCACCAACGCGGCGGCTGGGCAAGGGGTGAGCGAGGATGTTATCCTCGGCGCAACCAATAGTCCCGCCCCCGCGCGACCCGCCCCGCCCTCCACTAAACCGAAAGCCAATCCGGTCAATCCCTCCAGTAGCAGCGCAACTACGCCCCGCCCCAGCCCCCTAGCCGCAGGCAAGGTACGCCCCGCGGCTAACCAGCGGGCGGCAGTAGCGGCGGGGCAACTGAGGCCGCGCAAGCAGACCAAGCAGGCCAAGAGCAGCTACAACCTCGGCCTCATCATCAGCGGCGTGGTGGGAGTGGCCGCGGTGGCCGTGGTCATCTACCTCGTCATCAGCAATGGCGGCAAGGCCAGTGTCCCCTTTGCCCCCGCCACTGCCGTACCCGTTGCCTTCCAGCCCACGCCCACCACCTTCCTGCAAGGGATAGACAGCAACAAGCTGCCCACCGCCCCGCCGGACTCCACCGAGTCGGCAGATTACGGCCAGACCCCCAACTGTACCACCTTTGCCGCCCAAGTGGACAGCGAAGTCATCAAGTGCGCCGATTACCTCAGCTATCTGAAGCAGAAGGATGCCGCCTACGAGCAAGATTTCGGTGGGCTATGCCAAATCAGTGCCCCCGCCTGCCGCCGCGCCCGCGAGGTGTTGCACGAGGATGAGCTTGACGAGATGATAGACAACGAGGTCGCGGTAATGGAAGCCCCCAAGGAGGGCGTGAACGTCCCCCCCGGCTTCATTGACCAGCAAATCGCCACCATGAAGAGCAACAAGAACGAGGCGGAGTGGCAGCAGACCCTCCAGCAGCAGGGCCTCACCGAGGCGGATGTGCACCACCAACTAGAGAAGGGCTACCTGCTGGACCAGATGACCAAGCGACACGCCACCGCCGACGACAAGGAACTGTGGGTCAAGACCGCGCACATCGTGGTCGCCGACCAAGCCACCGCCAACACCGTGTATAGCCAACTACAGAGCGGTGGCGACTTTGCGGCCCTTGCCAAGCAATACTCCACCGACCTTCGCACCAAAGATAGCGGTGGGATAGTTGGCTACATCAAGCCGAACAGCATCGAAGTAAAGACCAGCGATATTGTCAAGTCGCTGCAGGATGGCGACACCAGCAAGCCGTTCCAGAGCCGCGCGGGGTGGGAAATCATCCGCGTCCTCAGCCGCGAGATGCGCCCCATCCCCACCGAAGAGGTAGCGAACCTCGCCGACCAAGCCCAGAGCAACTTCCAGAACTGGGTGCGCCCGCTATGGAAGAGCCACACCATCGTCAAGAACCTCACCTTCCTGCCCACCATCACCCCCGACCAGAGCAGGCAAATACCTACCCCCACCCCCGACCCGC
>JBBSEE010000728.1:0-1905 GCA_038239995.1 Chloroflexia bacterium
CTGTTCGGCGAGGGCCGCGACATGACTGAGCAGCCCTATGTGGTGCTATCCCCCGATGGCCGCTGGCTGGTGATGATGGTGTTTCAGGGCTGGGCCAAGACGGCGATGTACCTGCGCGACCTGTCCCAACCCGACGGCCAATTCATCCCCCTTGTCGAAGATGTGGCGGCAATCTTCACCGCCGAGGTGATGAACGACCAGCTATACATCCTCACTAATCACCACGCCCCGCACTATCAGGTGATGGTCGCCGACCTCAGCCAACCGCAGATGGCGAACTGGCGCGTGCTAATCGCCGAGCGCGAGGACACCACGATTGTGGGTGCGCCGATTATCGGTGGCCGACTGGTGCTGGACGAGTTGCGCGAGGTCGCCTCCGCCCTCAGCATCTACGCCCTGACCGGCGAACCGCTGGGCAAGATAGACATCCCCCCGCTCGGTTCGGTGATGGGGTTGGGCGGCGAGTGGAATGGCGAGGCCGCCTATATCCTGTACGAATCCTACACCACCGCCCCTACCGTGTACCGCTACGACCTGAACAAGGGCGAACTGAGCGTGTGGGCCAAGGTGGACTTGCCGCTGGACACATCGCGCTTCAAGGTGGAGCAGGTGTGGTACACCTCGAAGGACGGCACCCGCATCCCCATGTCCATTATCATGCCGCGGGACAGCCAGCGCAACGGCAGTACCCCACTCATCCTCAACGGCTACGGCGGCTTCAACGTCAGCCGCACCCCGATATTCATCCGTTCGCTGATGGCGTGGCTGGAGCGGGGCGGGATGTACGCGGTCGCCAACCTACGTGGCGGCGGCGAGTTCGGCGAGGATTGGCACCGCGCGGGCACGTTGGAGCGCAAGCAGAACGTGTTTGACGACTTCATCGCCGCCGCCGAGTATCTGGTCAGCGCGGGCTACACCAGCCACGACCAGCTAGGGCTGATGGGGGGTAGCAACGGCGGCCTGCTGATGGGGGCGATGATGACCCAGCGGCCCGACCTCTGCCGCGCGATTGTCTGCGCCGTCCCCTTGCTGGATATGCTGCGCTTCCACCTGTTCCGCATCGCCAAGCTGTGGGTGCCGGAGTATGGCAGCGCGGACGACCCTGAGCAGTTCGCCTTCCTGCACGCCTATTCCCCTTACCACCATATCGCGCCGGGCACGCGCTATCCTGCCATCCTGTTCACCGCCGCCGAGTCGGACGGGCGGGTTGACCCCCTGCACGCCCGCAAGATGACCGCGGCGATGCAGGCGGCCAACGCTTCCCCCTACCCCATCATGCTGCGGTTGGAGCAAGAGGCCGGTCACGGGGTGGGCAAGCCGGTCTACAAGCAAGTGGACGAGCAGGTGGACATCTGGAGCTTCTTTGCCGACCAACTGGGTCTCTCGCTATCCCCCTAGCCAGCGGATTAGGTTCAGCGGAGCAGCGGATAAAGCGGATGAGAGAGGCGTTGGGCGACGCACTGCCTCACCGATAATGTAATGGATGCAATTTAGAACCGAAAGAGGAGACAAAATGGCGCGTATTATCCTGATGGTGCTAGGGGTCTGCTTCTGCCTGAGCGGGGCAGTGTTCGTGCTGCAAGGCACTGGGCTAGTCCCCCATGACAGCTTCTTGGGGCGCAGCTTCATGGTGGGCGACGCGAAGTGGGCGTGGATTGGTTTGCTCTCCCTCGTGGTGGGTGCTGCGATGCTCTACTTCGGCGCGACCATGCCGAAGAAGCAGCCTAAAGGTTAACGGGTTGCGCTCACGGTAAAGGGCAACCCGCCCACGAATGCGGCCCACGAATGCGGCCAACGAATGCGGCCAACGGATTGTGAAAACGGATTGTGAAAACGGATAAACGGATGTAGGGGCGTGATTTATCACGCCCAGCCAACGCGCATCAACCTAAAGCCTCTCCCAGC
>JBBSEE010000729.1:0-1896 GCA_038239995.1 Chloroflexia bacterium
CTCGTCTGCGCCCGCGCCATGCTGGGCGTAGACGTAGTGGATGATACCGCCCGGACCCGCGGCGGGTTGGCCCCAACCCATGTGGCGGATTTGGGGGGTAATGGTGTAGAAGTAGGTGTTGCCAGAGCAGACCGCCGCGCCGGGGGGGGCGAATGGCGCACCTTGCTGGATACCGCTGCCGAACGTAGCCCCACCGTCGGTAGAGCGGAAGATGTAGTTGGTGCGGTTGGATGCGCCGCCGCCGCCCTCGTCCATCGCGGCGAGGAAGACGGTGCCGTCCGGCCCGCCGGTCAACTGGATGTCGCGGCGGAAGCTGGCGAAGACGGTCACGGGGGCTTGCCACGTCACCCCACCATCGGTGGAGCGAACGACCTTGAGGGCACCGCCACCGCTGCCGAAATCGTTATAGGAAGCGTACATATTGCCGTAGTTTGGGCTGCTGGGGTTATTGTCGGCCCAAGCGGAGTTGCGGTCGCCGTTGCCAGAGCCTGCATTGGCCGCGCAGGGGCCAGACACAAAGTTGACCCCATCCGTAGAGGTCCAAGTGCCGATACCTTGCCCGCCGCAGCCGGAAGCCAGAAACATCACTACCCACTTGCCCCAGCGGGAGCTGTAGACGACCGCGGGGTCGCCGAAGTTGGAGCCATGACCGCTACAGAAGGGGTTAGGGCTGAAGGGGGTGAAAGTGGCCCCGCCGTCGGTGGAGTAAGAGCCGCCGCCGGTGCAACTGCCGAGGTCATTGTAGGTGACGATGATGTTGTTACCGTTGCCCCAGACGAAGGTTTCAGACTGGATGCTGGTATCGTTCGGCTTGAGGGGGATGTCGGTGCCACCATAGTTAGCGGGCACCGCCATATTGCCGCCGGTGATGGGCAGGTCACCACCATTGTCGGCAGGGCTGAGGCCACAGCCAGCCATGATGCGGCTGGCGTGGATATTCATCTGCTTATCAATGTTATGCTTGGGGATGTCGCCGCAGCGCATTCCTTCGACTATCCGGTCGGGGTCGGGGATGACCATCGGTTGGCTGACGCTGCTCGCGTTGCTGGTATTGCCCGTGCTGCTGCTGGTGACAGGATTGGCGGCCTGCTGCGAGGCCGCACTTCCCACCACGTTGAGGGGGGGTTGGGCACTGGCTGGTGCGCTGGCGACCAGAAGACCGACCAGCACAATCAGGGTGATACCCAAGTACAAACGCTTACCTATCATTTATGCTATCCCTTTCTGTCTTAGAACGCTTACCTAACGCCGCCGCACTGATTATCCGGCTGGCATTTCGCTGCTCTCTTTGTCTGGCATTGTATAGGACAATCCTGAGAAGCTGGGCAACTGTCCCCTTTAGTTGCCTAACCTCTGACCTTTTATCGCTACCAGCGTGGCGAGCGAAGCCAGTGTAGCAGCAAGTAGCTACTTTGTCAATTTACTACCCACCCCAATTTACTGGCCGATTAAAAAAGCAGGGGCGCATCAATCAAGTTGCGCCCCCACTCATGTTGGCTATTACTCCCCTCCCCAACCCTCCCCGCTGGGGAGGGAGGGGGTGGCGGGAGACTACGGGGTGGTGACCCCCTTGTAGACAATCTGGCACATCTGGTCACGTTGGATGTTGTTGTTCGGTCGGAAGGTGCCATCGGGGAAGCCGTTCACCACGTTCTTGAGGTGGGCGGTCTCGATGTACAGGTAGAACACGTTCGATGGTGGCACGTCGGAGTAGGTTTGGCCGCCGCCAGTGGGCGTGATGAGCGGGTAATGCGCGGCGACTGCCACCAGCTTAGTTACCTGCCCGCGCGTGATAGCAAGGTTGGGCAGATAGCAAGGGTAGACTGCGCCTGCCGCTTGGCACTGGGCCTGCGTGAAGCCGTTGAGGATACCGGCGTGGAAGCCCGCCTCGATGTA
>JBBSEE010000730.1:0-1896 GCA_038239995.1 Chloroflexia bacterium
TCACGTAGTTGCCGCTGCCCTCCACGATGGTCATCAATGCCTGTATCCGCTGGAATATGTCGCGCTGCTCTGGGGTCATCACGGCGGCAATCCAACCTTCGCCCCGATTACGGCTATCGCGGGCGCGTTCGATGAAGGTACGAATCCCCGCCGCGCCCTCGCGCAACGCCCCTATATCCTCGTGTAGGGTATCGAAATAGCGGTTCAGCAACTGATTGAAGTAAGGCCGCAGCCAACTGTGGGCCTCGAACTGGTAGGCATGGGTCACTTCATGCAGGGTAATCCAGAGGCGAAAGTCGTCGGGGTCGAGGCCAAGTTGGGTCTGCAACGCGCTGATGTTGGGTTCGACGAAGTACAGCCGCCCGCTCTTCATCTCTGGGGCGAGCAGGCTGAGGTCGTATTGGCCCAACACATGACGGGCAAGGTAGCCCAGCAGGGTACCCACCTCCACGCTGAGAATCGCCTGATTGATACCGCCAAACAAGAGGCTGCCAATCGCGTTGCCCCGTTCCTCCTGCAAGCCCTCGGCATGGAAGCGTTCGATGGGGGCGAACAGTTGGCGGAAGCTGCCAATGTTGGCCGCCACCCACTGGGCGCGGCTGACCGCGGCAATATGCAGCACATTATTGGGCAACTCGCGGCCAATCGCCTGCGCCACCAGCGGGGCGGCCTTCTGCACCATCGCGGCGTAATATTGATTGAACTGTTCACGGGGCGCGTCGCTGAACGAGTCGTTGCGGTTCAGGGCAGCGGCAATCGCCTGCGCCCGCCGCCAGTTGATGAGCGAAGGGTTGCCGCTTGGTGCGCCACTGCGTTGCCGCTCCACACTGGTAGCCACTGCTGCCAGCGTCGCCCCTGCCGCCACGCCCGCACCAATCAGGGTGCGGGCATTGATATTCTTGTTCGCCATTTAGTCTAATCTCCTCTTCTGCCTTGCCAAAGCGCATCGTTTGCTTTAGTATACAGCATCGGCGCGGAGTTGTCATATTTTGGGCAGAAGCGGCAAGTTGCTATTTGAATTAGCGGCAATGTGTGCTATAATCAACCTACGTCGCCTTTTATCTAACTACAACCAAAAACCGGCTATCTAACTGATAATGGCAGCAAATGCCTAAATTATGACTGCGAGAGTGACATGGTCAACGAAGATAACGATAAGCTGAAGCAACTGGAAGATGAGCTACGTCAACGCAACCACGAGTTGGAAACCATCAACCTGATTGCCGCCACCGTCGGCCAGACGCTGGACCTCGATACTTTGCTGGATAATGCCATCACCCAGGTGCTGACCGCGCTGGGCAAACCGGCGTATGGCTGGATGCACTTGTTCCAACCCCGCGATGGCCGATTGCGGCTGGCGGTCGAGCGCAACCGGCCCGACAGTGATAAGAACCTCGGTGCCTATGCGCTACGCAGCGGGCTGGCTAGCAGCGTTGCCACCAGCCTTGAGCCGCTGATTATCAACGACCCCGCCGATGTACGACTGCACGAGATGGAGGGCCGCTCCTTCGTCAGCGTGCCGCTGATGGCTTATGACCAAGTAGTGGGGGTAATCAGCGTCCTTTCGCTCAGTCAACGCCTCTACGACGAAGCCGATGCGCGGTTGCTCACCCTCATCGGCAATCAGATTGGCACCGCGGTGAAGAATGCCAACCTCTACGCCCGCATCGCCGAGGAGTTGCGCCAGTTGACGCGCGGCCTCGGCCCCGACCCCCACAATACCAGTGAACTGGTGGAGCAGACCCAGCGCATTATGGTGGTGGACGACAACGAGGACAACCTTGAACTGTTGAACATCGTGCTGCGAGGGGCGGGCTATGATGTTACCACCGTGAACAACGGGGCGGTGGCCCTGTCCATGATTGAGCGCACCCCCCCCGACCTGCTGCTGCTCGA
>JBBSEE010000731.1:0-1893 GCA_038239995.1 Chloroflexia bacterium
AGGTCTGGCGACTAATCTCGCGGCCACAGTTGGGGCAATGGGGGTGGCCGATGCGGGCGTAAAGCAGGCGCAGATAGTCGTATATCTCGGTAATCGTGCCCACCGTGGAACGCGGGTTGCGGCTAGCCCCCTTCTGGTCAATCGAAATCGCGGGGGACAGCCCTTCGATGAGGTCAACGTCCGGCTTGTCCATCTGGCCCAAGAACTGGCGGGCGTAGGCACTGAGCGACTCGACGTAGCGACGCTGGCCCTCGGCGTATATCGTATCGAAGGCGAGACTGCTCTTGCCCGACCCCGACAGCCCGGTGATGACCACCAGCTTGTCGCGCGGTATCTCGACATCCACATCCTTGAGGTTATGCTCTCTTGCGCCCTTGACTACAATCTTATCTTGCACGCTGAACCCCCCATTGCCCTCTCCCTACCTCCCCCACTGGGGGAGGAGAAAAAGCCAGCTAGACATAAATAAGGGGCGCAACCACACGCCCACTTCGCCCCTTTGCCACCAATGTACCCTCTATTATACCACACTTCGATGCGATTCCAATGGGGTTTTCCACCATTTTTAGAACGGATGGGCTAAGAAAAACCCAAGATACCGCCCAAGACCGAACCGCCAGCTTGCCCCCGCCCCGCCCTTAATCAAACTTTAACATTGGCTTAATCCCCCCATAAACATTGCCACGTACACTTAGCCGAGCAGCATCATCTGTGATGGCTGCCATTGGGCATTTAATCACCACACTAAGGGAGGAAAGGTTTATGCAGAAGGTTAGGATTGCCGCGTTGGTGGCGTTCATCTCCATGTTCGCACTGCTGATACAATCGTTTGGGGTCAGTTACGCGCAGACCGCCACGCCGGGGGCTGTCGCCACCGCCGCACCGGCTGGCACCGCCACCCCAGTTCCGCCACCGCTGGTGGTCAGCGCGGCGACCGGCACACCGAAACACGCGCTCGTGCTGTTCCTCGATGGCGGCCACCCGGAGCTTTACACGCCGGAGAATGCCCCCAACATCAACGCGCTAGCGAAAATTGGCACCAGCTACACGCAGGCGCGGGCCAGCTTCCCCAGCGACTCGATGAGCAACATCCTCGGCACATTCACTGGCGCGACGTTTGCCGAGCAGGGCATCATCTACGATTCGTACTATGACCGCAAGCTGGGGATGCATATCCAACTCGACGAGGACCCCGCGCTGCCTGCTGGCGCAAAGCCAACCGACATGGTGCGCGTGCCAACGCTTTTCCAAGCGGCCAAGGCCAAGGGGCTACGCACCGACTTTATCTCCAAGCACCCCGCCTACTCGATCCTCAACGGCCCCACCGCGGGCGGGCAAGGGATTGATGACCTCAAGACCCCCGAAATCCACGACTGGAAGGGCAGCCAGAGCGAATACGACCAGATGACCTTCGACCTACTGCGGGCGCAAATCAAGAGTGCCAACCCCCCCGACATCATGGGCCTCTACATCCTCGCCCCCAGCGGTGCCCAGAAGAAGCTCGGTCAGGGTATCACCTCGACCCAGACCCTCCAAGCGATTAAGCTAGAAGACGACGAAATCGGCCAGACCGTCACCGCGCTGAAGGATGCGGGGCTGTACAACGATACCGTCATCATCATCACCGCCGACCATGGCAACACCGCCACCCCCAAGAACATCCCCGAAGATGGCGCAGGTTCGATACTCGACTTCCTCAACAGCAACAACATCCCCGTCGCCGACGGCGGTCACGATGACGTATACTTGACTTACCTGAAGGACTCCAGCCAAACCCAAGCGGCTATTGACCTCCTGAGCAAGCCTGAGAACAAGGCCAAGTTCGGCATTGACCATATCCTCACCCAAGCCGACCTGAAGACACTGGGGGCTGACCCCGCGGACCGCACGCCC
>JBBSEE010000732.1:0-1891 GCA_038239995.1 Chloroflexia bacterium
CCCAGTTCGCTAAGGTGGTGGTGTTGGGCTTCGCCATCGCGCCTTACACGCCGAGTACGCCCGACTTCACCGATGTGCAGCCAGCATTCTTCGCTTACACCTACATCGAGGCGGGCTACCATGCGGGTATCCTCAACGGCTATACCCCATCGCAATGCGCCGCTGCTGGTGTTACCTATCCTTGCTATTTGCCGAACAAGGCGATTACCCGTGCCGAGCTAACCAAGCTGGTGGTCATCGCTGCCCACTACGCGCTGGTCACGCCAGTGGGTGGCGGGCAAACCTACTCCGATGTGCCGCCCAGCAACTTCGCTTACCTGTACATCGAGACCGCTCACTTCAAGAGCGTGGTCAATGGCTTCCCCGATGGCACCTTCCGCCCCAACCAGAACATCCGCCGCGACGAGATGTGCCAAATCGTCTACAAGGGGATTACCACGCCTTGAGGATGGTAGAAGGTAGAATCTAGAATGGGGCGCATCTTTTGGGATGCGCCCCTGTTCTTGCCTTTATTCATATCTTTGAACTTTCAGGCGTGGCGATAATACCAAGGGATTGTTGTGCCTGATGCTAGCAAGTTTGGCTGCTGAGGGCAACCCGTTGTCGTGCGTGATTTGACTCTACGGCTCCATACCTGTACAATTGTGAAGTTAGCTAAGGTAGAGTAGCTACTTACGCGGCAAGAAGAACAAGCCAACCCCCAAAGAAAGGCAGAAGCACAGTGCGTAAACGGATATATTTCTTCCTCACCCTACTAGCTGCGACTGCCCTGCTAATTGGCAACATCAACCAGAGCCGCACAGCGAATAGCATGGCCGGTAGTGCAGCCGACAGTCTCACCATACCCTACAACGAAACCATTATTGCCGCCAACCCGCTCAATGTGCAGAACTTCATCGCGGGGGCGAACGATTACGACACCGCCTCAACCACCGGCCAATACTACTCCACCGATGGCGGGGCGACATGGGCAGGCGGCGACTTCGAATCCTTTGACAACGCCTTCTTCGGTGTCTTCGGCGGAGCCACGCCCACCCCCACACCGTTGCCGCCCACCGACACACCTACTGACACGCCCACTGACACGCCGCTGCCGCCCACCGACACGCCCACTGACACGCCGCTGCCGCCCACCGACACGCCGCTGCCGCCCACCGACTGCCCGAACCCGTTCATTGACATCAACGGCAATACCTTCTATTTCGCCATCCACTACTTGTATTGCCGCGGCATGGTCAACGGTATTGACGGCACCCACTTCAACCCCGGCGGTACGGCCACTCGCGCCCAGTTCGCTAAGGTGGTGGTGCTAGGCTTCGCCATCTCGCCATATACCCCGACGGGTACACCCGACTTCACCGATGTGTCGCGCACCTACTACGCCTTTAGCTACATCGAGTCGGGCTATCACGCGGGCATCCTCGGCGGTTTCACCCAAGCGCAATGCCAAGCGGCGGGCGCAACCTATCCTTGCTATCTACCCAACCTCGCGATTACGCGCGGGCAAGTCACCAAGCTGGTGGTCAGTGCGGCGCATTATGCCCTCATCACCCCCATTGGCGGCGGACAGACCTACAGCGATGTGCCACCTAGCAACGTCTTCTACCTGTACATCGAGACCGCCCACGCCAAGAACGTGGTCAACGGCTTCCCCGATGGCACTTTCCGCCCCAACAACAACATCCAGCGCGACCAGATGTGCCAAATCGTCTACAAGGGGATAACCACGCCGTGAGGAAGGTAGAAGGTAGAAGGTAGAATCTAGAATGGGGGGCGCAACTTTCGGGATTGGCCCCTGTTATTTACAACCAAAAACTAACGATGTTTCCAGAACAAAAAATATAAGGAAACAAGAGGGGGTTTTGGGGGTGTACCCCACAGATCGAACTGC
>JBBSEE010000733.1:0-1889 GCA_038239995.1 Chloroflexia bacterium
ACTCATGCCTCATGCCTCATAGCTCATGCCTGCTTAAGGAGAGCGCAATGCCCATCAAGCTCGCGCCGTCTATTCTATCCGCCGACTTCGCCCGCCTCGGCCCTCAAGTGGCGGAGGCGGAAGCGGGCGGCGCGGATTACATCCACATTGATGTGATGGACGGCCACTTCGTGCCTAACCTCACCCTCGGCCCGCAAGTGGTGCAGGCCATCCGCCCCTACAGTCGGCTGCCCTTCGATGTGCATCTGATGATTGACGATGCGCCCCTGTTCGCCGCCCAGTTCGCGGCGGCGGGGGCGGACATCATCACCGTCCATGTCGAGGCGGTCACGCACCTACATCGGATGGTGCAAGCGATACAGGCGTTGGGCAAACGGGCGGGGGTCAGCCTCAACCCCGCTACTCCCCTAGAGGCGATTAGCGAGATTCTGCCCTACGCCGACCTCATCTTGCTGATGAGCGTCAACCCCGGCTTCGGAGGGCAGGTCTATATCCCCACCATGACCGCCAAAATTGCCCGCCTGCGCCACATGATTGATGCGGTTACGCCCCGCAACTTGATTGATGCCCCGCCAGAGCTAGAGGTGGACGGTGGGGTGAAGGTGGACAACATCGCCACGGTGGCGGGGGCAGGCGCGAACGTGCTGGTGGCTGGCTCGGCGGTCTACAACCCCCACCAGAGCGTGGCCGAGGCGATTGCTGCCCTGCGGGGGCAATGTAGAAGGTAGAAGGTGGAATCTAGAATGGTAAATGGTGAATGGTAAATGGTAAATGACGACGTATGGGCGGGTGGCCCTCGCCCGCGTGAAGTCTTATCCCGTTCAACTACCAATGGTATAACGATGAACGTTGCTACTACATCTCAAGCTACGATGCGGATGCTCAACGGGAGCGATGGGGATGCGCTGGCCGCGCTGCTGGGGCAATCGCCCGCCGCCAATCTGTTCCAGCTAGCCCGCCTGCGCGAGTACGGGCTAGGGGGTGGGCCACGCAATACGCCCAGCCTCGTAGTCTGGGGCTTCTTCCAGCAAGCGCGGCTGGTGGCCGAGGTCAGCCTCTTCAATGGGGCGATTGCCCTCTACTGTAGCGACGCAGGGGTGATGCCCACCCTCGCCGCGCAGGTGCGGCGGATGCGGCCCGAAGGGGTGAGCGGGATACGCGCTCAGGTTGACGCGCTGCTGGCCGCGCTCGGCCCCGGCGCAACGTTGGGCCGCGACGATTGCACCTTCTGCTGGCTAGACGGCCCCGCCACCCCCCAACTGGCGATGCCCAACCCCGCCCTGCCCACCCCCCGCCGCGCCACCCTTGCGGACATCGAGCCGTTGATTGACTTCTACCAGACCGGCTTCTACACCCTCGCCCATCTACCCAGCCGCGACTTGTGGCGACAGCGGCTGCTGGACCAACTGCTCAAGCGCGATACCTTCATCATCGTGGAGCGCGGCAAGGTGGTATCCGCCGCCCAATGCAGCGCGGAGACTACCGACCACGCGATGCTGGGGGGGGTGGCGACCGTGCCGCAGAAGCGGGGTAAGGGCTACGCTGCTGCCTGTGTCGGCGCACTCTGCACCCACCTGTTCGACAAGGGCAAGCGGCGCGTCTGCCTCTTCTACCTTGCCACCAATCAGCCTGCCATTCGCCTCTACCAGAGCCTCGGCTTCACCGCGGGCGACCAGTGGGTGATTGCGCGGCTCGACCTGTAGCTTGTCAAACCCCTCGCCGCGCTGGTATAATACCTCCAACCCCCGCGATAAGGAGCGTGCCACTATGGGACTAGGTCTCCCCGATTTCAGTCAACATCAGGTGCAGATACAATTTATCGGCTTGCTGCTCGGTCTGGTGATTGGCACCACCTTCCACGAGTTCGGCCATGCCTTCAGCGCGTTGCT
>JBBSEE010000734.1:0-1889 GCA_038239995.1 Chloroflexia bacterium
CTATTGCTGAACGAGGTGGAGCTACTGTTATCCGAGTCGAGGAAAAAGAAGACAAAGAAAAGGATAAAGAGGAGCATGATCAGGGGGACGCGCCACAGAAGGGTGAAGCGGCTACTTTTCGCTTCTTCCGCCCAACCCCACGCGGTCATCACCGCGACCATGAGCAAGATACCGACGGCGGTGCCGAACACGAAGTAGGCCGCTGCGTGGGTAAAGTGTCGGCTAGCCGAGCCGCTGATGCTGGCGTTGCCGTAGTACGCACCCAGCAAGGGGATAAGCAGAAAGAGGAACAACAGATAGGGATTGAAGCTGGCGGGCCGAGTGCCCAAGGCGGGGCATCGAGGAACTGTTAGCCACTGCCTGCTTGCCGCCCCGCTGTTTGCCGCGCGGCTGCTGGTATGGGTTGGGTGGCTGCTGGTATGGGTTGGGTGGCTGCTGGTATGGGTTAGGGGGTTGCTGAGACATAATAGATAACCTCCTTGTCAAAGGTTAGTCAAGGTAAGCCTTCAGCTTGGAGCCGCCGTAGCGGGAGTGGCGCAGCTTCCGCAGTATCTTCGCCTCAATCTGGCGGATGCGTTCACGGGTAATCTTGAACTCTTGGGCCACTTCTTCGAGGGTGCGATAGCGGCCATCGTTGAGGCCAAAGCGCAGCACGATAATCTGCCGCTCCCGCTCCGACAGGTTCTTCAGCACTTCGTCTATCTGCTCCTTGAGCAACTGCTGGGTGGCTTCCTCCATCGGGGTTGCCACCTTTTCGTCTTCGATAAAGTCGCCGAGGACGGAGTCCTCGCTCTCGTCCAGCGGGGTGTCAATCGAAACCGGGTGCTTGGCTATCTCCATGATGCGCTGCACTTTGGCGGGGGTGAGGCCCATCTCCGCCGCCAGTTCCATCTCGGTTGGTTCGCGTTGCAGCCGCTGCTGCAAGTCGTGCGACACCTTCTTCAGGCGGCTAATCGTCTCGCTAACGTGAACCGGCAGGCGGATAGTGCGGCTCTGGTCGGAGATAGCGCGGGTAATCGCTTGGCGTATCCACCATGTAGCGTAGGTGCTGAACTTGTAGCCCTTATGGTGGTTGAACTTATCGCTGGCCCGCATCAGCCCGATGTTGCCCTCTTGGATTAGGTCTAGCAGGCTGAGGCCGCGATTGATGTAGCGGCGGGCGATGCTGACCACGAGGCGGAGGTTGGCCTGCACCAGTTGCTGGCGGGCGGCGAGGCCCTCGTTGACACAGGCCTCCAGTTCGCGGATAGTGCGCCCATCAGGGGCGTGATGATGGGCCGCCGCATCGGGGGGGAGCATCTGGATGCGCGGCAGTTCCGGCAAGTCCACCATCCATGGCTGCTCCACGTTGGCGTAGCCGATGCCTTGCAGCAGGACTTCGGCGTGCTTGCCCGCCTCGATGCGCTGGGCCAAATCCGCCTCGTCATGTGCCTTCAGCAGGGGGGTGCGGCCAATCTCGCGCAGGTAGAGGCGCACCGGGTCGTCGGTGCTGAGGCCCTCGACGTTGAGGGCGCGTTCAAGGTCGCGCTCCAGTTCCTCCTCGGTGCGGGCCACCTCGGCTTCAAGCTCGGCCAACTTAGCGGGGGGGATGTCCTCGATATGCGGTTCGGCGGCAATCTCCGGCTCGATGAGGATAGAGTAGAGTTCGTCAATCTCATCAATCACCTCGTCGCTGGCGGGGACAGTGAGGTACGCGGGCAGGGCGGCATCGTCGGCGGGGCGGGCGGTCAGCATTGTGGGGGCAGCGGCAACCGCGCCCTTTGCGCGGCTACGTCGTTTACCGTTGGCAGGCGCAGCCGGGGGGCGGTGAGGTGTATTGTTGGCGGGGCGGTCGGCCAAGGTGGTATCCCTTCTAGTCTAGTTCGATGCGCTGGGGGCCGCGTTTGGCC
>JBBSEE010000735.1:0-1889 GCA_038239995.1 Chloroflexia bacterium
CGCAACTCGTACCCCTGCTGGCGGGCGTAATCGGCCAACTCGTTGGCTAGATGATAGCCGAAGGTGAGGTCATTGGCCTCGACCTCATCTACTTCCATCTCCATTGTGATGTGCGACCGCGATGCGGAGTTCAGCCTTTCTATCCACTGCATCGCCGCCGCCCGTAGTTCGATACCGTCGCCGGGCATGGGCACAAGCGGCGCGGCGGGCAGGGTCAGCTTAATCGCCGCCCGCAAATCTGCCACCCCTGCTAGAGCGGCGGGCAGGGCGACAAACTTGGCGGCGGCCTCGGCAGCGGGGAGCAGGGCTTGGCCCGCATCGTCTGCCGCGCGGCCACGCATCAAGGCGGCGGCGGTGGCATCGGCGGGGGCGATGTAATCGGGCCGATGCAGGGCGATCAGCGGCAAGCGCACTTCGGCGGCCAGCTTGTCCAGCTTGGCAGCCAGCGCGGTCTCGCCCACCTCCACCCCAATGTACATCTGCCCGTGCAGGGTCTGCCCCAGCGCGGCCAGCGTGCGACTAATCGCCATCTGCTCCTGCTTGCCGCCCTTCAAGGCCGCCCCTAGTTCGAGGGCGATGGCGGCCAGCCCCGCGGCGCGGCGGTGTAGGGTGTCCATATCCAGCCCCATCCCCGCCAGTGTCCGCAGGTTGGCCCAGCCCGCCGCGTCCAGCGCGACCAACAGGAGGGGCAGGGCGGCGATTGGCTCGCGCTTGCCCTTGACCGTCACCTCCTCGCCCACTCGCAGCGCGACCGGCATCGCCAGCAGCGGCTTGGCCGCCTCGTCACGTAGGGCATAGTATAGCTCTACCGCCCCATCCAGCGTGCCGACATCACCCACCACCAGCGCGGGCCAACCCAGCACGGGAGCGGCCTGCGCCCAATCCGCCGCGCGATGCAAGGCGGTGGCCGTCCCCTCCGCGCTCTGCACCAGCAGCAGCGGCAGGCTATCGCCCGCGCGGGCGCGGCCCACCCCCGCCCGCTGGGGGCGCGGCTGGCTAATCGGCGGCTCGACTTCCGCTTCCTCGCCGAACATCGGCAGTGGCTTGACCTTGCTCAATCCTGTTCTCCCCCACAGTAATCTTAGCGACCAGATTATAGCATTTTGCGCCCCCAAATGCCATGCGGCGGGCTGGTAAATCCCCCAACGTGACAAAGCATCACACTCTTGTAATGTTGTAGGCATCAACCTGTGGCGTTGCTGCCATTCAACCGCGGCCTGCTTACCAGTATCATAGTCTCAACAGAACAAAGCGACCACCAACCGCCCACGAGGGGCGCAGCGCGGCGATATGACCAAACTTAATCACCTACCTTAACCGCCAACCATTACCAATCTGACAGAAAGGAGAAAGCGATGATCGTGCTAGCCGTAGCGGGCATCGGCCTACTGATAGTCTTCCTTGTGATGTGCCTGACCAGCAGCAAGGATAACTTCATCAGCGAGCAGAACAGCTTGAACGAACGCCTCGCCCAAACCGAAACCATCATTCGCCACACCAGTGACAATGCTAGATTCTAACCCAACCATCAACCAGCCATCTCGCCAACGGAAGGACCAACCAATGCTAACCGCCGCTTACCCGCCGCGCATCCGCGCCCCAACTGCACAAATCAGCAACCGCCAACCGTCAACCGGCCACCATTCATCACCAAACCGAAGGAGTTAGTCATGCGACCCACCACCCACCAGCAGCTACGCAGGCGCGAGTCCGATGCCCTACACGGGGACAAACCACCACCCGTCACCTAACTGGCTAACCGACAAACGAATATCGCTACCTACCCACCGCCCCGCAACGAAGCAGGGCGGTGGGTCTGTCTATCTCCCGCCCCTCCCGATGGGGGGGAGCGATTACACGGTACTCAAACCTCAAACCTCAAACCTCAA
>JBBSEE010000736.1:0-1886 GCA_038239995.1 Chloroflexia bacterium
ATGCGACCAGGCAGAACACCACGCAACCAAGAAAGTCTTTACCGTGCATCTCTGTTCCTTTCCTTGTTTTTCGATTAGCGGCAGCGGCAGCGGGGACGAGGAGGGACAATGCCTACCGCCTTCAGGCGTGGGGAGTAGTCACCGCTTGCCCCTCGCTTTCTTGACGTGGGTCGCGTTACCGAACTCCGGTCGTTCGGGCGCGGGTGGGGTGGTCAAGGGTCCAAGCTGGTGGAAGTTCAGCGGGCCTTGCTCACACTCGCCTCCGCTCTCCACCTCCTCGACCGCTTGCGGGGTGGGGGTGCTGAACATCCTGCCACAGTGTTGGCAGCAGTGCGTCCACGTTGGGGAACTCATGCGCGCCTCCAATCTACATGGTTGGGTGGTCGTAGCGTGTAGGCGAAACGCCTCATCCCATGACTGTTAATAATGAGACAAATCTCCCCGTTGGGGGCGACGACAAAGCGGAACTCGCGCCCGCAGTTAGGGTCGCGACAGGTCGACATCGCCACTATGTCTGCGGCCAATCGCGCCTCCCAATCACATTGCACCATTGTGGGGTAATACGCTGGGTCGTCCCGCCACAAGGTGTAGCCCCGCCGCCGGTAGGTTTGAAGGGCTGCTATTAGGGGGTGCGGGTCATAGAGTGCGTCTGCCATACTCCTACCATCCTTTCATTGCCGCCCGCACCTCACGGATATAGGCGGCGGTATCGTTCTCAACTGGCGGCGCGTACTTGGTAATGACCCTCGCCACCGTGTCATTACCAGACCCAACATATACAGGCCCAGAGACGAGCGCGAACCAGTCGGCCTCGGCTTCGCGGAAGCTGTGGTAGGCCCGCCAGCGGGGGTGTGCGGCTAGCCGCTGGCAGTGGCAACGCGCCGACCACTCAATGTTGCCCATGTTCCTAGTGTCGCGGGCCGCGCCGGTAGTACCCATGCCACTCTCATGCTGCCACACCGCCAACGCGAAGGCGGCATCTACGCCGGTGGTGCGGCTAAGGCTGAAGATGTACTCTGCCTCACCGTCCTCAAGCGGTCGTCGACTGGCAACCGCAGCGGCAATCTGCTTCGCACTAATTGACGGCCCGCCGGTGATACTATCCCCAGCGACGGGCGGTGCAGCGGTCGTGGGCAGCGGCGCGGTCAGTAGGGAAAATAGCAATACGGCAACGTGGGTCATCGTAGTTGCTCCCGCGCCCCACCGAAGTCCAGTGCATACTCACCGTTCGGCCCACACCGTTCGGCGATGCGCCTGGTGAGCTTCCCCCCCTCCTCTGCCACGAACCCCGCCTCCAACACCCCGAAGGCGATGTTAGAGGTAATGATGGTGGAGAGATGTTCGCGGTAGCGGTAGTCTATCATCTCGAACACTTTGGTTCGGCTCAGGGCGTTGTAGTGACTCGCGCCCATGTCGTCGATCAGCAGTATGGCGGAGTTGGCCGCTCTGCTCCATGTCTTTTGCATCAATTTAGGGTCGCCGAAGGCGGTCATACCGCGTAGGTAGTCGGCTTCCGCGAGGTACGCAAAGCTGATACGCTCTCCCGCTAGCCAACGCGGTTCGACTATCGCCCGAAGGATACCGACCGCCAACCTCGTCTTGCCCGCGCCGGGTGCGCCCAGCATCGAGCAGAAGTAACCGTCCTTGGGACTAGCCTCGATGTAGCTGCGGGCACGGATACGGGCAGTCTGATACACTAGCTTAGTGGCGGCCAGCAGTTCCTTATCGCGCAGCGTCTCGTCGTCTAGTCGCGTCCGCCAACCCTTACCCCAGTAGTCCTCCCATTCGTCAAGCGTGGCCGCTTGGTACTCGGCGGGGATGCGTCGTTGCCATTGGGCAGCGAACTCCCCGCGATTGCGCTCTAGGTTGCGCTCCGTCTTAGCTTC
>JBBSEE010000737.1:0-1885 GCA_038239995.1 Chloroflexia bacterium
GCGGAGCGGCAGTTCCAGTTGGCAATCGAACATAGCAAGCGGCGCGGCGATGCCTACAACCTCGGTCGTCAATACTTCGAGTATGGGATTGCGCGGGCGCGGCGAGCGGGGCAGATTACCCCCTCCGTGCGCGAGATGTGGGAGCAGGCCGCCGCCATCTTTCGCAAGATTGGCTCTAACTACCAACTCGCCCGCATCGAGCAAGCGTTGGCGGGCGATGAAGCCGACTAATTCTAACTTCGTCCCCTCTTTTCCATCATCCGATTGGTACCAATGGGCGGGTTGACATATTGTGGGTTTGGTACGATAATATGGCAAGGGCGCAGCGCAGCTAGCTGCTTATTTTCGTTTGCCCCAATTTTATCATCCAATCCCTGATTGCGGAGCGAAGCAGATGGCAGGCAACCAAGCACTGTACGATACCGCGCTGAAACGCGGCCACGATTACGCATGGCAGAACCAATGGGATAAAGCCCTGAAGGAGTATCAACGCGCGGTTGGCGAGTTCCCCACTGACCGCGACGCTCGTGGCAACCTTGCCCTCGCTTACCTGCGCCTGAAGCAGTGGCCGGACGCGCTGCGAGAGTACCTCGATTTGGCGCAGGACAAGCCCAAAGATACCTTCATCCAGAGCCGCCTTGCCGACATCTACGCCGCTACCGGCGACATCGCGGCGGTGGAGCGCACCTACTTCTACCTCGCCGAGCTATACGAGCAGCAGAACCAGCCCAACGAAGCGATTAAAGCCCTGCAAGAGCTATCCCGCGTCACTCCCAAGAACGAACAGGTCTACATCCGCATCGCCGAACTGAGCGAACGCATCAGCGACACTGCCAGCGCGGTGGGTGCCCACATCCTGCTCGCCAACCTCGCGGGCGAACGTGGCGACCTTGTCATCGCCCTCACACAAGCGGAGACCGCTACCAACCTCGACCCCAACTCCATCCCCGCCCGCGACCTGCTGTATCGCATCCGCCGCCTGCTAGAGGCATCCGGCCAGAACCCGCCCCCGACCAAGAAGCAAGAAGGCCCTAGCCAGAACGAAATCGCCGAGATGCTGAACAGCGCGGTCAGCTACCAAGAGCGTCGCCAGTATCCCGCCGCCATCAAGGTGTACGAGGCATTGGTCAACGCCGGGGTGCGTCGCCCCGATGTGCTGTTCAATCTGGGCCTGCTCAACCAACAAATCGGCCAGCATCAAGCCGCAGTGCAGCACTTCCAATCGCTCACCCAAGACGAAGATTACTCCATGTCCGCCTTCTACAGCATGGGCGAGAGCTATCGCGCGTTGGGCAACCCTAACCAAGCGGCGCAGAGCTACGAGTCCGCGCTGCGCCTCATCAACCTGCAAACTATCGGCAAGGGGGAGATAGACGACCTGATTCAGCTGTACGAGAGCGCGGCCCAAACCTACATCGCGCTGGACAACACCAGCCGCGCCGCCGCTCTGTACACCAGTCTCGCGGGCTTCTTGCAGGGGCGCAAGTGGAGCCGCGAACGCACCGAAGAAATCCAGCAGAAGGCCAAAGCCCTGACCGAGGAGAGCATGAGAGCGAAGCTGCGGCGCATCGGCGGGGACGAGCCTAGCCCCCCGCCTGATACCGACCCCAGCCCGCCGCGCGAGGTGATTAGCGGCAAGCTCAGTTCCACCACCCTGCGCCCCATCACCGACTATCTAAAGCCCGGCCAGCCCCAAGAGTCGCCGCCTTCGCCTCCCCCTACCCCCGATGCACCCACCGGCGCAGGCAGCGGGCTGCGCCGCATCGGCCATAGCGAGAGCATCAGCCTCACCCCCCCCGCCCCGCCCCCTGCCGCTGGTGGAAATCCGCTCCACCCCCCCCCTGCCGCCCGCCACGCCCCCGCCGCGCGTGAACAAACCCAACGC
>JBBSEE010000738.1:0-1878 GCA_038239995.1 Chloroflexia bacterium
ATGTAGGGGCGGGTTGCACTCGCCCACGTGCCTCCCCGCAACGCGCATCGGTTAGCCGCTGGGGGTCAATCCCCCAGACCCCCGCGAGTTTCCGCGGCGGCCAGCACGGTGCTAAACTGATACGTGGCCCGCAGGGTGTCCACCGCCGCCGCGCTGAGGTGGCCGCATAGTACCCCGCCATGCTGTTGGTAGAGTAGGGCTAGCGTATCACCAACCTGCAGGGCAAGCAGGTCATCACCCAGCGGTTGCTGGTCGGCGGCCAACGTGCGGATAACCGTGCAGCCAAATTGTTCGCGCCACCCTGCGGTATCGCCCCCCTCGGCCAGTAGCACGCTAATCCCCCCCAGCGCGTCGAGGGCATCGGCGACATCCTCGTTGTAGGCGGGGCAACCGACGAGGGCATTGACCCCATCAGCAGCGGTGATGAAGTAGCAATCGCGCCCGTCCGCCTGCGCGATCGCGTAGACATCGGGGGGCAGCACGAAGCGCATCCCCGCCGCGTGCAGCAGCATCTGGCTCTCGCGCGATAGCTCGTCACCCAGCACCCGATTGTGCCTCCTCCGCCTTGCTGGCCCGCGCCAACAGGAACAGGGCGGGCAGCAAGCCGACCACGCAGATTATCGCCGCCCCAAAGAACACCTCGGTGTACATCTGCAAGGTGGCCGCCTTGATTACGTCCGCGTTGGTGGGGTCGCGGACATCGTGCAGCAGGTAGGCGAGGCGGGTCAACTCCACCGCCCCCAACGTGGGCAGGCCGAGGGTCATCCCCGCGAGGCGGGAGAATGTCACTGTTGCGCTGGCGAAGGCGGCTTGGGTGGCGGGCATCGCGTTAATCGCGCTGGCGGATAGGGGGGCAATCAGCAGCCCGAACCCGAACCCCACCGTGCCCACATCGAGGGTGAGCCGCAATTGGTCGCCCACAATATCGGTCCGCCAGTTGCTCATCAGCCAGAAGCCCAGCGCGGTGGAGAGTAGTCCGGCGACCGCAATCACCCGATAGCCCAGCCGCTCCGCCAACCAGCCGCCGAGGAACGCGCCTACGGGGATGAAGGCGGTCATCCGCAGCAGCAGCAGGCCAGCCGCTTGGTCGTCGAGGCCCAGCACGGTTTGGCCGAAGATGGGGATGTTTACCATCGCGATAATCAGGGCCACGCCCACACAGAAGTTGGTGAGGCAGGCACTGGCGAAACCCCGCATTGCGTTGCGGAGGTCGAACAACGGCTGCGCCCCCAGCCTTTGCACCACCACGAACCCACCCAACCCCAGTATCGCGCCAATCAGCATCGGCCAGAACAGAGGGGTGGCGAACATCTTGGGGTTGACCGGGTCGTCGCTCTTTTGCGACAGGGCGAGGGTGAGTAGCAGCATTCCTACACCGAGCAGCAGCCCGCCCAGCCAGTCCACCTTCAGCCCACGTTCGCCCACTCCTCGCTTCATCATCGTCGCCATCAGGGCGAAGGCGATGAGGCCGAGCGGCACGTTGAGGTAGAAGACCCACTGCCAATCGTACAGCGCGGCGGTCACACCCGTGCCCCATAGTGGTCCCAGCACCCCGCCGCCCTCAGCCACCGCGCCAATCACCCCAATCGCAAAGGTGCGCCGCGCCGCGGGGAACAGGTCGCGGGTCATCGCCATGCCAATTGGCAGTATCGCCCCGCCCCCCAACGCCTGCACCGCCCGCCAACCGTACAGCCAGTTCAGGTCGGTGGGCAGGCCGAACAGGTTGCTGCCAGTCAGGGCGCAGCCAATCGAACCTAGCACGAACAGCAGCAGGCTGCCGAGGTAGACCCGTTTGCGCCCGAACACATCGGCGACCCGTCCCAGCAGTGGCATTGCCACCGTGTAGCCGAGTAGGTAGCTGGTCACAATCCAACCCGC
>JBBSEE010000739.1:0-1877 GCA_038239995.1 Chloroflexia bacterium
CCGCGCGGCGCACGTTCACGCTATCGTCTATGACCCATGCTTGCAGGGTGGGGTAGAACTGGTCGAACCAATCGTTCAGCACGAACCCCGCTGCTGAACCCGCCCACTCGCGCACCTCCCAGCTATCATCGTCGGCAAGGCGGTGGAGCAGCGCGGTGGCCTGCGGCGGGTCGCCCGTGTAGCCGTAGCGGGCGATGAAGGCGGCCAATGCCCGACTGCCCGGCGTGTCGTAAGCCACCGCTTGCTGGGCGAAATCTAGTCGCTGTTCATCGCGGGGCAGCATGGCGCAAACTAGCTCAATCACCGCCCGCTTGTCCGCCGCGTTCGGTGCGCCCGCGTGAGGGGTGGCCCGCTGGTCGAACAGGCTCAGGGCTGTAGGATAGTCGCCCGCCTGCAAGGCCGCGTGGATTTGGCCCAACCATTCCTCTATCATCATCTAAGTTGCCCCCTTGTAGGGGCGCGACTCGCCCCCAACGGCCACCATGGTAACTACGGCCAACGGATTGAAAAAACGGATAAACGGATTAGGGCTGACGTAGGGGCGGGCTGCACTCGCCCGCGTGCCACGCATCCACGCGCATCGTAACTACGGCCAACGGATTGAAAAAACGGATAAACGGATTAGGGCTAACGGCAGTTGTCGCGCCTCAATGCCGTCCGCTTGTCCGCTTTCGAGTCCGCTGGCTAACCGCCGCCCCGCATCCACGCGCATCGTAACTACCGCCAACGGATGCGTAACAACGAATAAACGAATGGTCGGGCGGGGGTGCATCAGGGGGTCTGGGGGTCAGCCCCCAGTTGGTGAAGGTAGATGTGGCCGACCTTCATTATCAATCCCCAAGCGCGGTAATGTGCCGCTATCGGCGTAGTCACGATTGGCCGCTACGCTCGTCACCAGCTGGGGGCTACCCCCAGCCCCCCGCGCTACTCGCCCTCTCCCCCTTAACGCCTATGGAGGCGCATCCGACATCAGGGACATTATAGCCGACGCAGCGGGCGTTTGGCAACACCGCAAGGGGCCGGACACGGCGCGGCTACGCCCTCTTCGACCAATTTTGGGCAAAATTAGAACAAATGCCCTAAAACCTATTGACAGAACAACTGTTCTATGGTACAATCGCCCTTGAACAGATGTTCTAATCCCATATTGACCCTGAACCCCTATGTATCGGAGAGGAAGTGAAGCCTATGGCTGCATCACGTGATTTGCCCAAGCGACAGAAGGCGGTGTGGCTCTATATCGTCAAGTTCTGCCACAACAAGGGCTATGCGCCGACTTACCGCGAGATTGCTGAGGGGCTGGAGATGGCCTCAGTCTCTACCGTAGTCTATCACCTGAAGGCGTTGGAGAAGAAGGGCTACATCAGGCTGGCCGCCAACCTTGCGCGGGGTATCGAGTTGCTGATTAAGCCGCCCGTCACCGCCGTGCCGCGGGTCGAGCCGCGTTCCACCGCGTCGGGGGTGGTGCGTGTGCCTATTATGGGCGACATCGCCGCTAGCCCGCCAATTCAGGCCCACCAAGAGCGCGAGGAATACATCAACCTGCCCGCCACCATGCTGGACGGTAAGGACGATGCCTACCTGCTGCGGGTGCGCGGCTGGAGCATGATGGATGCCGGTATCGGCGATGGCGACCTCGTGCTGATACAGCCGACCAACGTGGCCCGTAACGGCGAAATCGTGGTCGCCTGCCTCGATGATAACAACGTCACCCTCAAGCGGTTCTACCGCGAGGGCCAGACCGTGACCCTGATGCCCGCCAACCCCAATTACCAGCCGATTATCGCCCGCGTCGAGCAAGTGACCGTGCAGGGGCGGCTGATGTGTGTCATCCGCCGCCTGTCCGACAACTAACCACCTATTTTGTTTGCCCCCGA
>JBBSEE010000740.1:0-1876 GCA_038239995.1 Chloroflexia bacterium
CTTGACCGCATTGACCGGGGGGTTGATGGTTGTGAGCGGGGCGATTGCGATTCTAACTCCCGCTGTAGCCGCACTGGGTGGAGTGTTCGCCGCACTAGTATCCCCAGTCGCCCTCGCCATCGGCGCGATTGTGGCTGGTGGGGCTTTGATTATCTCCAATTGGGACGGCATCGCCAACTTCTTCGGGAGCATCGGCTCGGCCATCGGAGATGCGTTCTCCAAAATCGGCTCGACTATCAGTGGTGCGCTCTCGACTGCTTGGACCACCGTTACCACGTGGATAGGGGATACTGCCGCTTCCATGCTGAAGGCAGGACAAGACTGGATAATCCAGTTGGGCATAGGCATCGTAATGGCCGCGCCGAACGTGATCGAGGCGGCGGCGAAAACAGTGGGCGACTTCCTATTTGGCTGGATAATGCCGCACTCCCCCCCGAAGGCCGCGCCGTGGCTTCAGGAAGCGGGCCAAAAGTGGGTGGCCGAACTGGGCAAAGGGATGATTGACGCGGACTTTAGCTTTGTCAACGACCTCGGATCGAAGCTCAACACCATCTTTACCTCTATTCTCGGCGACAAGAACAAGGCAGGGGTGTCCGCAGCAGTGTTCGGCACTCAGTCGGACATCGCCGCGATTATTAACACCTTCCGCAACGGCGGCGAAGTCACTGACCAGATGATGCAGCGCATCAACACCGACCTGCAAGGGCAGGGCAAGCTAGTGCGCGACGAGGTGGCTGCCTACATCGAGCTAGCCAAGAACGAGGCGGCCATTGTCACTCTACAGAAGGACAAGCAGACCACGATTGACAGCTACAAGCAGTCGTTGCACGATGCACAGGTCGGTGTTGATGAGGCTAACGCCAGTCTGAAGACCGAGAACGACACCATGCTAGGGCTGAACGAGGCCGCTGACAAAGTAAAGGCCACGCTTGCCGACCAGAAGCCCGCGATAGACGATGCCAATGAGTCGCTACGGGTGGCGCAACAGGCTTACAATGAGATAGGGGACGAACTAACGCAGATTAACGACAAGCAGAAGGAACAGCTTGACGTAATCAACCAGCAAATCGAAGCGATTAGCTATCAAGCGAGTAAGGAGCAACGGGGGGCAACCCGCGATGACAGGACGGCGGCACGTGCCCTCCGCGAAGAGGAACGGGCGTGGCAACAGCAGGAGATAGACTACCAACACCAGCTAGCCGCCGCGGGTGGTACTGGTACGCAAGCGGGCAAGGACTTGAAGGCGCAGCACGATGCGGAGAAGCTACTGCACGAGCAGCGGATGCTCGATTTGAAGGAACGTAAGGACAAGACTGCCGACACCCTGCAACAGATGAAGGACAAGGAGCAGGACACTCTACAGCCGCTCAAAGACCAAGCCGAAGACATCAAGCACGCGGACGACGCGCAGAAGAACCTGCTCACCCATCAGCAAGATGAGCAGAAGCTAGTGGTGGATATCGCGAAGGAGCATCAGAACGCACTACAGAGCCAATATGACTTGACCAAGCGCAACCTCGACATCATCGAGGGGCAGAAGGCGGGGGAGCAGGTCAAGATTGACCTCCTCAACATCCAGAAGACGCGGGCGCAAGAGAACTACGATGCGATTAAGAAACACATGGATACCCAAACCGCGGCACTGGACGGGATGATAGCCTCGCTCCAAAAGCAGCAGATACCCCTGCAAGATAACCTAAAGCTGGCGAAAGACCGAGTAGACGCGGAGAACGGGGTGTTGACCGCCCTCAACGCCCAAACTGCTGCGCTAGAGGCTGCGGCAAAGAAGGCGGCAGGCGGAGCAAAAGAGGGGAGTGCTGCGGATGCGGTCAAGGATACCCAAAGCGAAATCAACAAGGTAGAACTGGAATACCTC
>JBBSEE010000741.1:0-1875 GCA_038239995.1 Chloroflexia bacterium
AAAATAGCCGGGCTGGTTGGGGGGGTCGGAGAGGAAGTTGCCGCTGCTGTCGTGGGTCTGGGCGTACACGGTGGTAAGGTTGTCCTGCGCGTTACGCACCGCGTTGTCGGCTTGGTCGCGGGCGGCCTTAGCGGAGTCAACGCTGGCTTGCTGCTGCGAGGTGGTCTTGTCGAGGCTGGTCTGCGCGTTGGTGACTTTCAGTTGCGCCGCACTCACGTCCGCCGCGCTGGGTCCGGCTTGGACTTGGGCCAACTTCGCCTTGGCCGATTCGAGCGCGGCCTTAGCACTGGCGATGTCGCTGGGGCTGGCGTTGCCGTGCTGCGCTTGGGTCAGCTTGGCCTTCGCCGAGTCGAGGGCCGCCTGTGCGCTAGCCAAATCCGCCTTAGTCGGCCCATCGTGGAGCGAGGCTAGCTTGGCCTTGGCGGCGGCGAGTTGCGCTCGTGCGCTGGCGATGTCCGAGGCGGTATAGCTGCCGGTCTTCACTTGGTTATACTTGGCCTGCGCCGAGCGAAGGGAGGCCTCGGCATTGGCAATGTCCTTCGCGGTTGCCCCCGCCTGGGACTTGGCGAGGCTAGCCTGTGCGCTGTCGAGGCTGGCCTGCGACTGCTGCACCGCGATTTGTAGCTGGCTGTCGTCCAAAGTGGCTAGCACATCGCCCGCGTTGACTCGCTGACCGGCCTTCACGTTCACCTTCGCCACCGTGCCAGTGGTACCAAAGTTGAGGTTGAGGTCGGCATTGGGCTGCACTGAGCCGTTGCTGCTCACCGCCGCTTCAATGGTGTCGCGGGTGACGACATCGGTCTGTATCGCCGCCGCGCTGGTGCTACTCTTCTGGTTGCTGTTCACCACGAACAGCACGCCGCCCGCAATTAGGGCGACCACCACGATACCGGCGAGCCATTTAAGTGCTGTGTTCATAAGCCTGTCTAACCCTCCCTGTCACTCTCATCTCCCCTGTCCGAGAGACGTATGCCAAATTGCCATTCGCATCAATTACACCGCTGCACGCGGCGATGTTTCGCCCCCACCCCGGCTCTAATCGGGCTTTAATATTCACGGTATACCGCCAGCGGATGGGAAAGGCAGCCAGCGGACTTGAGGCGTAACTCCTATTTGGATAGGAGTTACGCAAGTTGGGCAGGGCGTATGCGATTCGCCCTTACGTCAACCGGCATAATCCAGCCGCAACTGCGTAACTCCCACCAAAATCCAAAATCCAAAATCCCCTTAGTATTCCATCTCATCAAAGGCGGCGCGGTTGTCGCTGTTCAGGTTCAGCAGCAGGCCGCCCGCGCCGATAGTGGCAAGCAGCAGCATTGCCCAGAAGCCAGCAAATGGGATGATGGCAACGATGAAGATGACCAGCAGACCACTGAGCAGGTCGGTGACGGGGGCGGGGGCGGCCATTTGCAGCAGGCTAGCGGACAGCCAGCGGCCCATCACCAGCGCGGCGATTGCCAGCCCCACCATCAGCAGCGGCAACAGCAGCACCACTCCGATAGCGAGGGTAGCCGGACCCGCGCTGCTGGTAATCAGCACCGTAAGGGCGGCGGCGACCAACGTCCCTAGCAGCCCCACGATAATCGCGCGGCCCAAGGTCGCGCCCCCGCCGCGTAGCAAGGCCGCCCCCGCCCCCAACCGGCGGGGGAGGAAGAAGAGGGCGACCAATCCTAGCCCCAAGAGGCTGACCCTCTGGGCGAGATAACGCCAGAAGCCGGTCAATTCTACAAAGTTAGGGCCGAGGAAGATAACCCCCCGCCCTCCCACCCGTCGCTCAGTGGTGATGGGCTGGGTCGCGCCCGTATTGGTCAACACCACGGTGGGGGGAGCGAACCCCTGCCCCGGTGTTACGAACCCCGGCACCGTCTTCGGCAG
>JBBSEE010000742.1:0-1873 GCA_038239995.1 Chloroflexia bacterium
CGCCCGCCGACGAGTACCAACATAAAGCCTCTCCCAGCGGGAGAGGTTTGGTGAGGGAGAAGCGTGCCCCGCATCCCTGCCCATCGCAACTACGCCGCCAAATCCGCTGGCTGGTCCTTCCCCCCCTTGCCGCGCGGAGGCATGGGGGTGGCGATGCGCCCCCATGTCAGGGTTGATGCGTGGCACGCGGGCGAGTGCAACCCGCCCCTACCGCATTCACCATTTACCATTTACCATTCATCACTCATCACTAACTCAAACCTCAAACCTCAAACCTCATTATTGTGGTATAATTAGAACAAAAATGCTAGGGGGGTGGACGCGAGATGCCGACTGCTGACCCGCTGGAACAACTGTATACTGCGCTGGCGATGCGCTGGCCGGAATATCGCGCCCGCGACGGGCAGCGGGCGATGTCGGTGGCGGTGGAGCGCACCATCGCGCGGGGCGGCGCACTACTGGTGGAGGCAGGCACCGGGGTGGGCAAGTCGCTGGCCTATCTGCTGCCCGCGCTGGCTGCGGTGCAAGAGGGCCAGCGGGTGCTGATTGCCACCAGCCACAAGCCGCTGCAAGACCAACTCGACGGCAAAGACCTGCCGCTGGTGGATGGGCTGGCCCGCGAATTGGGCTGGCAGCCGCCCCGCTGGGTCACGCTCAAGGGCATCGCCAACTACCTCTGCCTCGAAGCGCAGGATGAAGAGACCCAGCAGGCCACCCTATTCGGCAACGACAAGGCGATGCGCCAGTTCCTCGGCTGGCAGGATGAGGGCGGGGCCAACTGGGACGGCGATTGGGAGTCCGCCCCCAGCTTTGTTACAGCGGAGATGCGGAGTCGCTTGAGCAGCAGCAGTGAGGAATGCCTCGCCGCCCGCTGCCCCCACTTCGCCCCCTGCTATGCGCTGAACAAGCGTCGCGCCGCCAAGCAGGCCGACATCGTGATTACCAACCACGCCCTACTCGCGCTGGACATCCACGCCAACGGTCACATCCTGCCCGGCCCCTTCGACCTATACATCATAGACGAGGGCCACCTATGGGAGGAGAGCCTCACCCGCGCGTTGGGGGCGGAGATTAGCAGCACGGCGATTAGTCGGTTGCTGGGCGGAGAGCAGGTGCGCCGTCTCGATGCCGAGTTGCGTGACCGCGCCGCCGCCGCCTTCAGCCGCCTCGACGATGCGGTGCATCGCCTGCTGCGTGGGGCGAATGAGGCTAGTGAGGGCAAGGCGTTGCTCAAGGAGCAGCTAATCGCCGGGCGCAAGCTGGCGGGGGCGTTGGCGAAGATGGCGGAGCAGATTCGCCCCCGCGACGCAAAGCGGGCTGCGCTGGTGGCAGCAGTTGACCTGTCCGGCCTGAGCGACACCGCCGCCGCGGCGGCACTGGCCGACACGTTTGGCGGCGATGTGCAATACGATGCGCTCGACGATGACGCGGGCTACAGCCAACTCAGCGATGCAGAGGCAGCAGCGGTGCGGGTCGCCCGTCGCCTAGAGTCCGCGGCCACGCGCCTCGGCTTCATCTGCGCGATGGAGCGGGCCGATTACGTCTACTTTGCCGAGCAATCGGCGCAAGATTATGTGCTGAATGCCTTGCCTATTAGCGTGGCCGACAAGGTGAGCGACTGGTGGGATGAGCATACCGCGGTAGTCACATCCGCCACCCTCAGCGATGGCGAGAGCTTCGACTTCTTCGCCGCGCGGCTGGGCATATTTCGCCCCCACACCCTGATGGTGGCCTCGCCGTTCGACTACAAGAAGCGCACCCGCTTCCTCAACTGGCCGGTGCGGGGGCAGGAAGAAGCGGGTGGCAAGTATTACGACCAGCTAGCCGAGCGCATTGGCCTACTCGCTGGCTACGCCGATGGCCGCGTCCTCGC
>JBBSEE010000743.1:0-1871 GCA_038239995.1 Chloroflexia bacterium
CCCCCCCCCCCCCACCCCCATAGCTCCTCACCATCTTCCATTTTTGAGTCCGCTGGCTAATCACCAGCGGGAGTGGCCTCGGCACGGGCCTTCTCCTCGGTGGCGGGCGACTGATTGGCGTTGGTGACTAGGCCATAGAACGCCCCAATCATCGCCCCCGCCCCGGTGCCAACGATGGGCACGAAGCTGCCTACTGCTGCGCCCCATGTCGCCCCCTGTGTGACCCCCTTAATCAGCACCTTGTCCTCCTCCGGCGCACTGGCGGTGAGTTGCTCCACCACCCAGCCTGTCGCGGCCACTACCACGAACTCGCCGAAACGAGCCACATCGAATATGCTAGCCATTGCGGTTCTCCTGTTCTTTCCCCACCCGACTGCCCAACATGGGCGGGGCGGGGTGTTTTTTGCCGTGATAATGCTTAGACGCTTGCAGTGGCGATAATGTTGCGCTATTATAGCATCCAAAGGGGTGGATTTGGCGTAAGATGAATACGGGTCAAATTGACGCAGCAGCGATGCTATTAGGCGGGAAGGGTGTGACACAATGAGCGATGTAACGAGTATGAGCGACGGTCAAACCAACGCGGGGCCGTACTTGACGGGGCGGACCTTGTATGCGCGGGGGTTCTGGAGCGGGGTAATCGGCGCAGTGGCGATGCTGTTGGTGATGTTGCTGTTCAACTTCATCTTCAAGCTGGAGTCGTTGCCGATTACGCTTCAGAACATCATCAACGCGATACTGCCCGGCCAATTCTTCGAGCAGGGGATACAGGGCTTCGGGCAATCGGCCAAGTACCTTGAACTGGGGGCGATAATCCTCGCCATCATCGGGGCGGGCGGGTTGCTGGGGATGCTCTACGTGCGGCTGTTCGGTCAGCGCAGCGCGATTGCCGCCGACGACCCCGCCGCTCCCGCCAATATGTACCGCGACCCGCGCTTGCTGGGCGCAGGCATCTTCTATGGTCTAATCTTGTGGGTACTCTTCTATGCTCTTGTCATCCCCCTGTTGGAAGCCGTGTTCGCCAGCGACAAATACGCCTATCGCGGGGTGGGTGCGTTCGGTACCCACTACACTGCCGCCGATATAGGCATCTTCGACGTGCGCTACAGCGGGCCGATGGTCTTCACCATCCTCACCGTGCTAGCCTTCCTTGTGTTCGGTCTCGTCAATGCGCTGGTGTTCCATTACGATGTGGTCGCCACCACCCGCGTATGGCGGGATAAGCTGGCCGCCGCTGGCATTGCCGTTGCCGGGGCGGGAGCGGATGTGCCGCAACCGACGCGGCGGCGCACCATCCGCTACATCCTCGGCGGGATTACCGCCGTAGCCGCGGCAATTGTGTCTATCCCCGTCCTTACCAACATCGGCCTCGGTCGCGGGGGCGACACTAAGGGCACGGTGCGCCCCGGCAATGACACCAGCGGCGGCAATGTCAGCGGCGGCACTACCGCCCAGACGGTGCCGACCAACACCCCAGAGGCTGGCCCCACCGACACCCCAGAGCTAGCCCCCGGCGACACCCCGGTGGCCCAAGCCCCAGCGACTGCCACCTCGATACCGCCAACCGCCACTGCGGTGCCCGCGACCGATACGCCGCCTCCCCTCACCGATACCCCGCTGCCGCCTACCACCGCCCCGGTTGCGGCGAACACCAATGCCCCTGCCGCGCCCACCGCTACCCGCGTCCCGCCTAAGCCGACAAATACGCCCCCCGCCCGCCCCCCCCCCCCCCCGCCCCCCCCCCGCGCCCCCCGCCCCCGGGGCCCCCCCCCCCCCCCCCCCCCCCCCACCCCGCCGGCCGCCCCCCCCACCCCACCCACACCCATCGCCACTCAGTAGACCACCCCCACCAACCCCACCACACCCACCGC
>JBBSEE010000744.1:0-1867 GCA_038239995.1 Chloroflexia bacterium
CTCCTCGATGGCCTGCGACACCGAGTTGATGGCGGTGTAGGCTTGGCCGAGGTTATAGTGGGCTTGGGCGTAGGTGGGGCGGATGGCGATGGCTTGCTTGAAAGCGGGGATGGCTTCATCAATCCGCCCTAGCGTCTTGAGGGCGATGCCGAGGCTGTTGAACGCTTCCGCGTCGCTGGGGCGGAGGCGGGCGGCACTATGGAAGCTGCGGGCCGCATTCTCATACTGGCTGAGGCCGGTGTAGGCGATACCGAGGTTGTAATAGGCTTCCGCATTGTTGGGGTCGCGACGCAGCAGGTCAATGAAGGTTTCGATGGCGAGCGGGATGCGCCCCGCGGCGGCGTAGGCCGAGGCAAGTTGGTAGCGGGCCTTATCGTTCTCTGGCTGCATCCGCAAGGTGTCCATCATCTCCGCAATCGCCAGTTCCGGCTTGTTGGCGGCGAGGTAGACGCGACCGAGGTTATAGTGCGCCTCCGCCCAGTCGGGGTTGAGCCGCGCCGCAGTGGACAGCGCATCCACCGCCTCGGCGTAGCGACGCAGGTCGCGCAGAGCGATACCCAGCACAAAGTAGACTTGGGGATCGTCCGGCTTCAGGCGAATCACCTGCTGGAACTCATCCACCGCCTCCTCATAACGACCCCGACTGGTGAGCGCGACACCGAGGTTATAGTGCGCCTCCGAAAGGTCGGGGTTGTAGGTAATCGCGATGCGGAAGGCCTCGAAGGCTTGGTCCAGTTGCTTCTGAGCCACATAGACGGTGCCCATCAGGTAGTAGGAGTAGGCATCACGGCGGTCTTGCTTAATCGCCTGTTGCAGCCAGCTAATCGCCTCATCGTACTGCTTGCGCCCCTTGTAGATGACCGCGAGTTGATGGTAGGCGGTGGTCAGCTTGGGGTTGAGTTTGATGGCCGCTTCGTATTCGCTAATCGCCGCCCCCATATCGCCCCCCGCTTGGTACACAGAGGCGAGGTGGAAGTGAGCCTCGGCGTTGTTCATCTCTAGGCTAATCGCTTGGCGGAACTGGGTGGCCGCGTCGCTGAGGTTGCCCTCATCCTTGTGCGCGAGGCCGAGGTTGATAAAGGTCTCCGCATCGGCGGGCTGGATGGTGGTCGCCTCCTTGAACTGGCGCACCGCGAGGTCGAGTTGACCCTGACTCTTGTACAGCAGGCCGAGGTCATAGTGGGCTTCGGCGAAATCGGGCTTGATTTGAATCGCCTCCCGAAACTCGTCGGCAGCGGCATCCACCTTGCCGTCGGCGCGATAGATGAGGCCGAGGTTGTAGTGCGCCTCCGCCATGTTCGGCTCCATGTTGATGACGGTGAGCAATTCGCGGGCGGCCCGCTCGTTCTCGCCCTGCTCGTGGTAGATGGTCGCCATGTCCATATGCACCACTGCATACTGAGGATGAGCTTTGAGGGCCTCTTGCAGGTGGCCGAGGGCTTCGGGCAGCTTGCGTTCGGCGCGGAAGGCGAGGGCGAGGCCACGATGTGCGGAGGCCAGTTCGCTGGCGGTGGCAAGGGCCAATGGCCCGGTTTGGCGGCTGCCGTCGGTGCTGGCGGTGATAGTGGACAAGGCCTTCTGGAAGGCGGCGCGGGCACGGGCGGGCTGGTTCTGGTTGATATAGACGATGCCGAGGTCGTAGAGGGCGGATACCCCGTTGGGGCTGAGGCGGACCGCGGCCAGCAGGTTCTTGGCCGCATCGTCCAGCCGCCCCTGCGCCCGTTGCACAATCGCAAGGTTCTGGTACGCCTCGGCCATCAGCGGGTCGGCCTTGATTGCCAGCGCGTACTCTCGCTCCGCCGCGCCGCTCTCGTTCATCAGGAAATAGGTGTTGGCAAGGTAGAAGCGGGCAATCGCTTGGTCAATC
>JBBSEE010000745.1:0-1865 GCA_038239995.1 Chloroflexia bacterium
AATCGCGTTTAGTGTGGTAGTCTTGCCCGCGCCGTTCGCCCCCACGATTGCCACCACCTGTCCCTCATCCACGTTGAAGGATACACCCCGCACCGCGCTGATTTGGCCGTAGCTGACCGCCAAATTGTTGACTTCGAGCAAGGCCATCTATCCCCTCCGTCTGGCTACTCGCTACCCAGATACGCCTCAATCACTATTGGGTCGGTGGCGACGGCGGCGGGGGCAGCCTCGGCAATCTTTCGCCCGAAGTTCAACACCGCCACCTTGTCGCATACGCTCATCACCAGCCCCATATCGTGTTCGATGAGCAGAATAGTCAGCCCCTCAGCCACCAACTGGCGGAGCAGTGCCTGCAACTGTTCGCGCTCCACTTGGTTCAGCCCCGCTGCCGGTTCGTCCAGCAGCAACATGGTGGGGGCGGTGGCAAGGGCGCGGGCCATCTCTAGCCGCCGCTGGTCGCCGTAAGCGAGCGATGCGGCGGGCCGATTCGCCTTATCCGTAAGCCCGAAGCGGGCCAGCATGGTGCGGGCGCGGTGACGGCTATCCTGCTCCTCACGGAATACGCTGGGCAACAGCAACAGGCGGGCGAATAGGCTAGCGTCGGTGCGGCTGTGCATCCCCACCAGCACGTTCTCGATGACGCTGAGGTGGGGGAAGAGGCGGATGTTCTGGTAGGTGCGGGCTAGACCACGCTGCACGATGACATGGGGGGCTAGCCCATCAATCCGCTCATCCTTGAGGTAGATATGCCCCTCACTGGGCGGCAACGCCCCACTCAGCAGGTTCAGCAGGGTAGTCTTACCCGCCCCATTTGGCCCAATCAGCCCGAATATCGTCCCGCCCGCAACGCTGATGCTCACCCTATCCACCGCCACTACCCCCCCGAAATGTCGGGTTATCGCCTCGGTGGTCAACAGCGCTGGGGAATTGTCATCCGTAGGGGCGTGATAAATCACGCCCTGCTGCCCTACACCCCGCTGACCAATATCCTGCTGACCCCCCACCTCGGTAGGGGCGAATCCTCGTCCACCCAATTCTGCGGCAGGCTCATCCACCGGGGTGGGTATAGGGCGAAAGCGGCGACGCACCCCCAGCGCGTTGCCCAGCAAGCTGAACAAGCCGCTAGGCAGGAACAAGATAGTGAGTAGCAGCACCAAGCCGGTGAAGATGTCGCGGTAATCGTGCAGGGGGCGGAGTAGTTCCGGCAGGGCGGTAATCAGTACCGCCCCCAAGATAGGGCCAGCGAAGCCGAGCGTGCCGCCCACCACCGCGAAGACGAGGATGTTCACCGCTTGGGTGAAGCCGAAATCGCCGGGGGAGACAAAGTTGTAGAGATGCGCGTACAGCCCCCCCGCCCAGCCCGCAATCGCCGCCCCCACGATGAAGGCGAACAACTTGTAGACGGTGACGTTCACCCCCATGCTCTCTGCCGCCGCCTCGTCCTCGCGTATCGCCGCCAGCGCAAGGCCCATCCGCGAACCGCGCAGCCGCCAGAAGAAGTAGACCAACAGCAGCAACGTGCCATAAGTCAGCCAGCCGCTAGTCGCCGCGGGCGGGGGTAGGCGCAAACCCTCGGCCCCGTTAGGGTAGGCTTGTTGCTCGAAGGGCAAGGTCAGGCCAGAGTGGTAGTTGAGGATGAAGATACGCAATATCTCGCCGAACCCAATGGTAGCAATCGCAAGGAAGATGCCGCGCAGCCTCAGCACCGGCGCACCCAGCAACACAGCCGCCACCCCCGCCACCCCCGCCCCCACCAGCGCGGCGGGTAGCAGCGGCCAGCCAAAGTATTGGGTCAGCAAGATGGCGGTGTACGCCCCGATACCCATAAACGCCGCGTTCGCCAGCGACAACATCGCTGCAGACAG
>JBBSEE010000746.1:0-1857 GCA_038239995.1 Chloroflexia bacterium
GATGGACAACAGCGTCTATGCCGTAGATTTGGAGAGCAGTTGGGCGGCATGGAAGTTCCGGGGCGACCACTACTTCACCTCCTCGCCCGCAGTCGCGGGGGGGCGGGTATACATCGGCGGGGTGGATGGTTATATGTTCTGCCTCGATGTCAAGAGTGGGCGGCTAATATGGAAGTACAAGACCGGCGGGCAGATTACCTCATCCCCGCGCGTGTTCGAGGGCAGCGTCTACTTCGGCTCGGTAGACGAACACGTCTACTGCCTGAACGCCAGCAATGGCAGCCTGCGCTGGCAGTTCAAGACCTACGGCCCGGTGCCTTCCACCCCCTACGCCGCCGATGGCATCGTCTATGTGGGCAGCACCGACAACAAGCTGTACGCGCTGGCGGTATGAACCTTTTCTATCCCCTCGCCCTTTGGGAGAGAGTGATGAGCCATTTCAATCCCCTCGCCCTTTGGGAGAGGGTTAGGGTGAGGGTATGAAGACTAAGAACAAAGAAGAAGCGGTACAGACTAACCCCCTACCCACCCTCGCTTATCTGCAATACGCGGCGGGGCGGCACGTGGGCAAGCGCAAAGCGGTGAACGAGGATAATGTGTTCGCCCTCACCTGCCAGTTGCCCAGCCAAATCGGGGGCAGTACGGAGCTACCCTTCGGCCTGTTCATCCTTGCCGATGGGGTCAGCGGGCAGAGTGGCGGCGAGCAGGCTAGCGCGACTGCGGTGCAGGTTGTGGCCGCGCAATCGGTGCAGCGACTATTGCTGCCCTTGCTGGAGGAGCAGGAGGCCAACGCCGACGGCGGCTCGGTGGCCGACATCCTCGGCGCAGCGGTGGGTGAAGCCAACACCGTCATATTCGGCAACGGAGTAGAGGGCAATACCCCCCCCGCGACCACGATTGTGGTGGCCCTAGTGGTGGGCAGACGATTGTACGCCGCCAGCGCGGGCGACTCGCGGCTCTACCTATTGGGCGCGGACGGCAGCCTGCGGCAAATCACCAACGACCACTCCATGGTGGCGCGGCTGGTGGAGATGGGGCAGATGACCGCCGCCGAGGCGGCCCGCAGCGACCAGCGCAGCGTGCTATATCGCGCTCTGGGGCAGGCGGCCAGCGTGGAAGCGGACACTTATAGCGCACCTTTGCAGGATGCCGCCCGCCTGCTGCTCTGCTCCGATGGGCTGTGGGGGATGGTGAGGGATGAGGACATCGCTGCTACCCTACGCGAGTACACCCACCCCATTGCCGCCGCCGAGCAGCTAATCAAGGCCGCGAACGCAGCAGGCGGCGACGATAATATCAGCGCAGTAGTTGTAGTGTTGGATTAGAGGAGAGATCTAAGCAATGGCGAGAAATGGAAGAAAGTCAGATACCGGCCAAGCGTTGCTATTCGCTTGCTCTATGCTATCGCTATGCTTGCTGCTTCTTGCCGCAATCACTGCATCACAACACGCACTGAAAGCAAAAGCGGCAACGTTGGCTCAGTTGCAGAATTGCACCCCGCCGCAGTGGTGTGTAATTAGCAGCCCTAATGGCAATGGTGCTAATATGCTCAGTAGTGTGACTGTTATCACCAATAACAACATTTGGGCGGTGGGTACCTATAGCATCACCGACTACACTGGTCGCACCTTGACCGAACACTATAATGGGGTTAGCTGGACCATTGTCCCAAGCGAGGACAATGGTTCGTATCGAGGCAGTTATTTTACTGGTTTTGGCGGGGTTGCTGCTGCCTCAGCGAATAATATTTGGGCGGTGGGCAGCTATTACACTGGGACGGTTATCGCTCCAATTCAGAACACCTTGTTGGAAAACTACTCTACCGCTACCAACTCTTGGCATACGCTGGTAAGCAGC
>JBBSEE010000747.1:0-1850 GCA_038239995.1 Chloroflexia bacterium
GAGGTTGATGCGCTCCATGAAGGGCAGGCCGAAGTAGAAACCTTTGACCCGACCGTCGCTGCCTTCCTGTTCGCCGGGTATCTGCATCAATTGGGGCACTTGGGTGCCTGCGGCCAGCAGCACCGCCGAGTATTCGCTGAGTAGCTCCTTGACGCTCTTGTCCTTGCCAATCTCCACCCCGCACTGGATGTCTACCCCCATCGCGGCGAAGTAATCGTCAATCTCATACTTGGTGATGTCGCGGGGCAGCCGCCATGCCGGGATACCGCAAGTGAACATCCCGCCCGGAATCGCCAGCGATTCGTAGACCACCACCTTGTAGCCCATCTTGGCGAGGTCGCGGGCGGCAGCCAGACCCGCTGGGCCGGAGCCGACCACCGCAATCTTCTGCGGCTTAGTGACTGGCGGGCGGCTGGGCAGGTTCTTGTTGGTGCGATAATCGCTGCCCACCCGCTTCAGCCAGCAGATGGCAATCGGCTTGTCCACCCGCCCGCGCCGACAGGCTGGCTCACAGGGGCGGGCGCAGATGCGGCCCAGCATCGCGGGGAAGACGTTGTCCTCCAGATTGATGCGATAGCTGGCATCGTAATTTTCGGTGGCGATGTGCGCGATGTAGCGGGCCACATCGGTGTAGGCGGGGCAGGCCGACTGGCAACTGATGTTGGCAAGGAACCAGTCCGCGTTGCCGGTATTGATGTCGAGGCCATGCACATCCTCCATGGGGTGGGGGGCGTAGCCTTCGGCCTTGACCATCGAGAGCAGGCGGATGCGCCGCCCGCGCTCCAATAGCTCCAAACCTGCGTCAGCCATGCAATCCTCCTCGGTAGTTAGCCCTTCATCACATAGCAGGGCGACAAATACAAGGCAATGCTGCGGTAATGCGCGTTAATTATTGGATGGCGGCAGAATATGGGCGCGACGGGCCGCCTCGTCAGCCAACTGTTGGTGTTCCGCCCCACTAAGCGGTTGGCGAGCCTAATGGCGCAGCAGGTATACCACTGCCTCGCCCGCTCGCTCATCGCGGCGGTAGTACAAGTTGTACGGGTTGACACTCAGATAGCGATAATTGGCGGGCGCGTCTAGCACCTGCTTGCCGTAGTCTGATGCAACCCGGTCAAGCGCATCATGAAGATGGTCGTTTAGCTTCTCAGCCGCGCTCAGACCAAAATGCTCGTCGGAGTAAATCACCGCGTCACGAATATCCTCAAACACGGGGGCGTGAACACGTACAATCATCTATTTGCCCTCGCCGCCTTAGCCCGAAGTTCAGCCATCAGCTGGTCCAGCCCCGCCTTTACTTCCTCCAAGCTCATCGTCGGCCCCGCCGCCGCTGCATCGGCAAGGCGGATGTGGTCGGCGACGCTCAGGCCGGGGGTCAGGTCCTCGATTGTACGTGGTTCATCGGTGAGCAACTCCTCTGCCACCGCCAGTGTGCTGGATTTGACGAAGGTGGCAAGGTCTAGTTCGCCCCGCGCCTCATCAATCATGGCACGTTGTTCATCAGTCAGGGCCAGGGTCACGGTGTAATCCATAATCGCTCTCCTATTGCCGACACTAAGGCCCAGCGTTGCGCTCTGATGTATTATACCATAAACCCCCCGCCACAGGTATTGCAATCGCATAAAACTTCAGCGTGGCTAACTCGCCCAGCCCCACGAAACTGCCGTCCGCGGCGCGGGGCATCTCGCGCACTGCCGCCACTGCCTCGCGGTTCAGCGGGCCGTAGATGTGCGGATAGATGCGCTGGGGGTCGTCGTAACGCCACGCGCTGGTCAGTTTGTCGAGGTCTACGGTGAGGATGTAGTAGGGGCGGGGGTCATCCTTATAGTGCTTGTTCGCGGTATCCGCCA
>JBBSEE010000748.1:0-1849 GCA_038239995.1 Chloroflexia bacterium
AACACGTAGCCGCTATGCTCTTTCTGGGTGGTGACTTCTGAGACTGGCTCTAGGCTGAAGAAGGTTGGCGACCCCTCCGGCATTACTGTAATCCAACGCTTCCCATCCGGCAGCTCGATCTCCCCCTGCAACACCCAGCCCAGCTTGTCCACGAAGAAATCGCGGGCGCGGCCTTGGTCGGTGACGGGGATGGTGGCAACTTGCAGATGCTTAATCACAGGGTACTCCCTTTCCGCAGCTTAACGCTGCACTAGCACGTAGCTGTTGCCCTCATGGTCGGCGAACTGGGCTTCGACCCCATAGGGCTGTTCGGTGGGCGGTTGGGTGAAGTTTACCCCTTTGGCGGACCAATCTTGATAGAGCGCATTCACGTCCTCGGCGTTAATCACCATGCCACTGAACTTGCCCATCAAGTTGGGGTCTTCGCTGAGGCTGAAGACGATGCCGGTTTCGCCATCGACAGGGCCAACCGCCAGCCAGCGATAGCCCGGCACGGTGGTGGTATCATCGGTCCGCAACTCGAAGCCGAGCTTGTTCACGTAGAAGTCCTTGGCCGCATCTAGGTCACGGGTGTAAACGGTGGTGCTGCTAATCCATACCTTCATCGCGCGGTCTCCTTTTTATGGTGGTGATTTTGGGGCGTACTTCCACCCTTATCGTATACGTTTACGTTGCATATGGCGAACCGCAGTTCGTCCCGGCATCTTATCACATTCCTCCTTCCTTCGGCTAGTTAGCGGCTAAAACAAAGGGAGCAGCAGAGGCCGGGCCATGACCTATGCTGCTCCCTTTGGTTAATGCAGGGGGTTGGCTGATTGAGATGAAAGATAAAAGATGAGGATGTCGTGGTTCGCTTTAATCTTTGGTCTTTAATCTTTCATCTAGGCCGCTAAAGCGGCTTTGGCTACTTCCATCGGTGCGGGCTTCGGCTCTGGAGTGGTGGGTATCTCCACCCCGACGTAGTAATAGTTGGGGCGGAGGTGGCGAACGGGGCGCACCTGCACGCGGGGATGCTCGACCAGTTCCTGCTCAGAGACAAGGCAGATGTTGGGGCTGATGCCATACTTGTACTCGTAACGCTCGATGGCCTCGTCAATCTTGGTCAGGGTCTTCTTCTTGGTGTTGTCATCGTACCAACCTAGGTAAATCATCACGGTTCTCCTTGTAATTATAGGTTCAGCGGTTGGTCTCTCGCTGGGGTGGGACTAGCGACGGTTGCCGATTACCCGTGCGCCAGTGGGCGGCTGGTTGACTAGGCGGGTGCCATACTGGGGGCGAGGGGCGGCGGGTTGCTCATAGTAGTCGCCCTCGATGTACTCATCATCGCCATATTCGTAGGGGGACGGCGCGGCCACGTATTGCTGCTGGCGGTAGCGGGGCAGGGCAGTTGGTTCGCGCACAATGATGATTTGCTGGGGCGGCGCTGGCTGGCCGCTGGCGGCGGGCCGCACCCCCGACTGGTTGCGAATCAGCATCAGGGCGATGAAGCACATCGGCACGCTGGCGAGGCCGCCGAAGAAGATGCCCGCAATGGTGGCCCATGCCTCCGGCGCAATCCGGAGGGCGACCACGATGGTGAGGCTGACGGCGCAGATTGCGCCCACGATGGCGATATATTTCTTCATAGTTCTGATTAGTCCTCTCTAATTACCCTCACCCCGCCTCTCCCAGAGGGAGAGGGAAGGAGTTATAGTGCCCGCAAATTGCTGCTAGTAGTCTTGCGGCGAGGCTGGCGGGGCGGTTGGTACTCGGCTTCGTCCTCATCAGCGTCCCCCTGGGGGGGGGCGCGGCGGGCGGACTGGGCGGGGGGGGGGCGGGGGGCGCGGGTGGGTTGCTTGTCGCGCTCCTG
>JBBSEE010000749.1:0-1847 GCA_038239995.1 Chloroflexia bacterium
CCTCCCCCCTTGCTTACCGACTTGCTCACCACCACGCTCGACGTGTGCGGGGCGCAGTGGACCACCTTGCCGCCCGCGTCTTGGTGCTGGCCCTTGCCCGCAAAGGCGACCGACAGAATCTCGCCCCGCGCCCCCGGCTCCATCATGTACACGCTGGGGTACTTCATGGTCAGCTTGCTGCCGAGGTTGCCGTCCACCCACTCCATGGTCGCATCGGCGTAGGCCACTGCCCGCTTGGTGACGAGGTTGTAGACGTTGTTGGACCAGTTCTGGATGGTAGTGTAACGTACCCGCGACCCGCGCTCGGCGATAATCTCGACCACTGCGCTGTGCAGGCTGTCGCTGCTGTAGGTGGGGGCGGTGCAGCCCTCCACGTAGTGGACGTAGCTGCCGGGGGCGGCGATAATCAGGGTGCGCTCGAACTGGCCCATGTTCTGGGTGTTGATGCGGAAATAGGCTTGCAGGGGAATCTCCACCTTCACCCCTTCGGGCACGTAGATGAAACTGCCGCCGCTCCATACCGCGCTGTTGAGGGCGGAGAACTTGTTGTCGCCGGGCGGGATGATGGTGGCCCAATACTTCCTGAACAGTTCGGGGTAATCGCGCAACGCCGAGTCGGTGTCGGTGAAGATAACCCCCAGCTTCTCCAAGTCCTCGCGCAGGTTGTGGTAGATAACCTCGGACTCGTACTGTGCGCCCACCCCGGCAAGGAACTTACGCTCTGCTTCGGGGATACCGAGGCGGTCGAAGGTGTTCTTGATGTTCTCCGGCACATCCTCCCAATTACGCGCGTTCTTCTCGGTGGGGCGGACGTAGTAGAAGATATTGTTGAAGTCAAGCTGAGTGAGGTCGCCGCCCCAGTTGGGCATCGGCTTGCTCTCAAAGATGTCCAAAGCCCGTAGCCGGAAGCGACGCATCCAGTCCGGCTCATTCTTCATGTGGCTGATTTCTTCCACAATGGTGCGGTTGAGACCACGCTTGCTCTTAAAGGCGTAGTTCTCCTCGCTGTCGTGGAAACCATAGGCGTACTCAGTGGGGGTACTCTGAATTACCGCGCTCGAAGTCATAGTGATACTGCTCCCTTCCTCGTATCGCCGTTCTGATGGGCAGAGCGGCGCAAACAGATACATAAGCCAATATTGCGTATCCTTATTATACCATATTTATACAGAAAAAGCTGTTTTTACTCTGGACCAATCTGGAGGTTATCTATAGATTGTGCCTGCTTGCACAATTTGGGGCGCACGGTTACGATGTGCCCCGATGGTTATATTTGCTTCAGCAACTCGGTGGGGGTTAGCAGCGGCACAATGCCCGAATGAAACTTCCGGTCACGAGTAATGATAGCATCAAGGCCATAGCGTAGGGCGCAGGCAATTTGCACGTTGTCTTCAAAGTCGCTACCGGGCAATTGATCAGCGTGGTCCAAGGTGGCGTAGTCAACGGTGCAGATGCGGAGTGACTTGAGGCAGGTATGCACAACCTGCCGGGCAAGTGCATTGTTCGCCCGGCTATCTGCTATGTAGAATATGTCAGTAAGGGACGAGGCACTAATGTACGCAATAATCTTGCGCTTATCACTAGCCTGCCAGACATCATTACTATTCTGTAGCTCAATAGCCGATACGTTCCTACTGGGAAGGAACACATCAAGCACTATGTTGGTGTCCATAAGGATTTTGAGGGGTTTTCTAGCCATATTTTCTCATCCTCCGCTCGTGGAGCAATTGCTTTACCTCTTCGTCGCTAGGGCCGGGTACGCCTGTTTCCAGCAGACCGTAAGCCTCAGTGAAGGTATCCTGCGGCGGTGGTATCGGGTCGTTGGCGCGGGCTAGCTTATTAGCCTC
>JBBSEE010000750.1:0-1844 GCA_038239995.1 Chloroflexia bacterium
CATGCGGTGGCGACGGTGATGACCAGCACCAGCACCGCCAGCACCGGGGTGATGGACACGAACAGCAACCCCCACAGCAGTGCGGGCAGCCAGTGGCGACCCAGCTTCGCGCTGGTCTCGCGCATGGTGTTGGGGGCGAGCAGCAACAAGATGAGGCCGGTCACCAGTGCGCTGATGATGCCAAACACCAATGCCCCTACTTGGAAGCCCTGACTGGTGAAGAAGTCGCTACCGAACGGCCGGTTCGCTTGTTCGCGGGCCACTTTCTCCACCGAGCCAGAGTGTCCGGTGATGTTCGCATCTTTCTCGCTGTAGTATTTCAGTGCCCCCTCCACGCTGCCGCCGAAGCTGAGGTTGGTGGCGGCCACCAGCGCGTTACCCCCCACCTTGCCGTTGAGGGCCACGCTAGTGCCTGCCACTTGCACGTCCCGCCCGACCTCCGCGCCCTGATTGAGGTTGACGGTGGTGCCACCCCCCGACAGGTTGCGGCTAATCTTGCCGTCCACGTTGATGTTGGTGGCTCCCACCCGCACATCGCGGGCCTCCGCCCCACTCGCCATCGAAAAGTTCTGGGTGCCGACGAACAGGCCGCCCTGAATGCGGGCGTTGCTGCCCAAGTTCACCGCGTTGGTCGCCCCCACGAACACGGTGCCGGTTATCACCGAGTTGATGTCCACCCGGTCCGCCGCGCCGAGGAACACATCACCGTCAATCGGCGCGTTAATCGTGGCGGTCTGGCCGCCCCAGAACAGCGAGTCGTTGAGCGGCTGGTTGATTTGCAGGTTGCTGTCGTTCTTGAAGCTGTCGGCGAACAGGGTGGGCGTTGCCACCACCCCCACAATCCAGAGAAACGCCAACACCGCCAGTACCTTCTTGGCCCTGATACTCATCTTCTTCCTCCCTTTCGCGCACCATAACGAACTATGCGAGGCACAGATTGTCCCGCATGCTGATTATAGCATAAGATTATCAACAGAAGGTTAACGGATAGGGACATTTCGGTGATTTTGCAACCTATATTTCGACCAACGAAAAATAGGAGGAAACTAGCGGGGGTCTAGGGGTTGACCCCCAGTTGGTAAAGGGGCGGGCTGTTGGTCGTAAGCCACTAACCTTGCTACGAGGGTATAACTTGGTGCGGTACAACCCATGTTCGCGGATGTACTCCACCACCGCGTCGGGGGTCTGATAGCGGATGGGCAGGCCAGCGGCGACCCGATGGCGCAGGTCACTGGCGGAGATGTCCAGCATGGGGCCGTCGGCGATGAGCAACACCCGCTGCTGCACAGTGGGCAGGTGAGCGGCGAGGGCAGCGAGGTCGAAGCTGGCACCGGGGCGGGCGAAGGCGACTAGCTGGGCCAGTTCCAGCACGCGCTGGGGTTGCCGCCAACTAGCGAGCTGCTCCAGCGCGTCGAGGCCGAGGATGAAGTAGAGGTCGGCGGTAGGCTGCTCGCTCTTGATGCGCTCTAGCAGGCTGACCGTGTAGGAGGGGCCGGGCCGCAAGTCGAGGCTAGTGGTGGCAAAGTGGGGGTTGTCGGCAATCGCCAGTAGCGTCATCTGCAAGCGATGATTAGCAGTGGTGATGCCCTTGCTCTGCTTTAGGGGGTTGCCATAGGCGGGGGCGAACAGCACTTGGTCGAGGTCGAGCCGCACCCGCGCCTCCTCGGCAATCGCTAGATGCGCGTAGTGGGGCGGGTCGAAGGTGCCGCCGATGATGCCTAGCTTACTCACGGCAGGCTAATCTCCGCAGTGGGTTGGGCCACCCGCAACGCGACCGCCACTTGCGAGGTGATATTGCTGCCCGGCTTGGTCCAGTACACCACCCGCAGCCGCATCTTGCCCTC
>JBBSEE010000751.1:0-1843 GCA_038239995.1 Chloroflexia bacterium
AACTGTTCACCATCGGGCCAAAGGGGGAGACGCTGCGCCCCATCGCCGACATCCCCGCCCTCACCGGCGACAGCAGCCTCGAAGTGGCCCGCTGGTGGTACAAACGCCAGCTAGAGCAAGACCATCGCCCCTATAACACGATTGCCAGCTATATGTACGACCTTGCCCTGTTCCAAGATTACGTCGGCCCCAAGAATATTGACAAGATTACCCCCACCGAGGTTGCCAATTTCCTTGCCACCAGCACAAACAAGAGTACCCGCAAGCGACGGCTGACCAGCATCGGCGGCCTATTCCGCTTCCTGATTAAGAGCGCAAGGGTGCTGACTTACGACCCCTCGGCTAACTTCTACCCCGACTATATCCCGCTCAAGACCCCCCAGCCGTTGTTCAGCAACGAGCAGGAGGCGATTCTGACCATGGCCCGCGAGGAGAGCCTCCGCACCTACCTGATTGTCTACTGCCTGCTCCGCCTCGGCCTCACGCGCGGCGAATTGCTCAACCTCAAGCCCGACCATGTGGATATGAGCAACCCGCCGAAGCCGATTGTCTACGTCTTCTACGCCGAGCCGCGCCGCCACGACAAAGAGCGCAAGCTGGCGGTGGACGCACAGTTTGGCGAGGACTTCAAGCGTTACATGGCCGAGTACCAGCCGCGCACCCATCTGTTCGAGATGATGCCCCAGTCGGTGAACAAGCTGGTCGCTCGCGTGGCCGTTGATGCCGACATCAAGAAGGACGTTACCCCCCAAACCCTACGCGATACCTACGCAGTGGAGCGGGCCAAGGCGGGGGCGGACGAGAACGAACTGCTGCTCCTGCTCGGCCTGCTCCCCGATGCCCGCAACCGCACCAGCGTGCAGCGCTACCTCAAGCTGGCCCAACCGGCGTTTGAATAGGCCGACGGAGAGAAGATATGGAACAACCCCCCCACCCTCCCATCGCCGAAACCCAAATCCGCGTCCGCTACGCGGAGACTGACCGCATGGGCCGTGTGTACCAAGCTAACTACTTCGTCTGGTTCGAGGTGGGGCGCACCGAGATGTTTCGCCAGTTCGCGGGGCAAGCCTACCGCGAGGTCGAGGAGCAGGGCCTGTTCCTGCCCGCCACCGAGTGCCACTGCAACTATTACGCCGCCGCCGATTACGACGATTTGCTTACCATCCGCGCATGGGTGGCCGAGCTAGGCAAGGTGCGGGTGCGTATCGAGTACGAGATCGTCAACACCGACAGCGGGGTGCGTATCGCCAGCGGCCATACCATCCACGCCTTCACCAGCAAAGAGGGCAAGATACTGCGCCTGCGCGATATGCCCGCCGCGTGGGAGGCGATGACCCGCGCCGCCGGTATGCTGACTTAATATAAGAAGGGGATAGAGATGGGCAGGGAGAACCGTAATAATCGTGGCGGGGATAATCGTAAGCGTGGGGGTAATGACCGTCCGCCGCAGGGGGGGGGGCCGCGTCCCGCGCCGGGGGCGAAGGAGCCGAGCTTGGATGAAGCCCTCGACGCGCTGCTGATGCAGGATTGGTTCCGCGCGGGGCTGGCTGAGGCCTTGGCGAGCGGGCTGGAGTCGCCCACCGCCCCGCCCGCGGTGCGCGATTGGCTGCGGCAGCGGCTGGGGGCGATTATCGCCGAGGGCGAGGATGAGCGGCGTGATGTGGTGGAAAGCTGGGCCGAGGAAGCCAACGAGATGCAGGAGATGATGCGCGGCTTCCAAGAGCAGCATCGCGAGTTGCAGAAGATGATCACCGACGAGCAACGCCAGTTCAACGCGCTGGCGGCCCGCCTGCGCCACACTAAGTTAGCCAGAAGCCGCCAGAGTGTCCCTCCCCGCCCTTGC
>JBBSEE010000752.1:0-1836 GCA_038239995.1 Chloroflexia bacterium
GGGGACGAGCTACACCAGCTTCAGCGGGGCGGAGCCGACCAGCCTGCTGAACGTGACCAGCATCACCGCCCCCAACGCCACCGCCGACAAGTACGCCTTCCTCGGCCTCATCGCCGCGCAGTATTACCGCGTCACCTGCGATGCAGTCCGCGCCCGCGACCCTAATCACCTGATACTGGGCGACCGCTACATTGGCGTGCCGCTCTACCGCGAAATCCTACAGGCGGCGGGCAGCCATGTGGATGTGGTCAGCGTCAACCTCTACGACAACCTTGCCGACAACCTCGAAGTCAGCGACCTCGACGAGGCGGCGGCGTGGAGCGGCAAGCCGGTGATGATTACCGAGTTCGGCTGGCGGGCGGTCAGTTCGGGGATGGCGAACACCCCGCTGATTAAGCCTAAGCTCATCTCCACCGACCTCGACCGCGCCGCCGCCTACCGCCTGATGATCAGCGAAGCCCTGCGGCGGCCCGGCGTGGTGGGGGCGCACTGGTTCATGTACGCGGACAATCCGGTGCTGTTCTACCCCATCTACAGCGGGCACTATAGTTGGGGTTTGGTGGACATCAACGGCATCCCCTACGCCGATCTCACCGACCGCGTGGCCGCCTACAACGCGGGGATGTATCCGCGCAGACTAGCCCAACCTGCCACCCCGCTAGAGCCGCCCATCCCTCTCACCCCGATGTACAATGCGCCCCTGTTCAGCCCCCAACCTCGCTTCACATGGCGGTCCGTCATCGGCGCAGCCAGCTATACGCTGCAAATCGCGCGGAAGCCCGACTTCGCCGCCCCCGCCATCGTCGCCAGCGTGGCCTCCACTAGCTACACCCCCAGCACCAGCCTCGACTATGGCCGCTGGTATTGGCGGGTACGGGCCAGCAGCGCGGTCAGCGATGCGTTGGCTTACACCTCACCTGCGCCCTTCTACCTATACCACCAGACTGCCGCGCAGCCAATCAGCAGCTTTGAAACGCAGGATGAGGTCACGCTGCAAGGGGCGGGGCCGAGCTATCGCTGGACGCAGGAGGTGAATGGCGACCTCACCCTCACCGGCACGCATAGCATCGGCGTGACTAGCGGGGCACAAGCGGGCTTGCTCACCTTCACCGGGCAGACGAGTGGCCCTAACGGTGATTATAGCTGGGCGATGATGCGCCGCTATCCCAACGGCCCCTCTTTCACTCCCCGCGATTGGTCCGCCTACGATTACCTCACCGCCGACCTCACCAATCCCGCCGCCGATGTCCCCGCCGCCTATGCCCAAATCAACTTCACCGATGATGGGGGGCATGGCGGGTTCGCCCCCATGTCGCTCCGCAGCGGCACCAGCCAATATGCGATTGCGCTACACGGCATCGCAGGCCTCGACCTCAGTCATATCGCCAACCTGAACCTCGGTCTGCGCCGCCCCGCCGCCGGTCAGCAAATCGCGGTGGATAGCATCACCCTGCGCCAAATGGCCCACAATACGGTCAGCCAACCGCCCCTCACCCCCACCGTCAGCGACGCGGCGATAAGCGGCACGCTGCTGGTAGACTGGCGCAGCTACCAACCGGCCACCACTACGGTCAGCTACTGGGTGTTCATCACCGATACCGCCAACGTGCCGCTCAACTCGCTCACCCCCATCCTGCAACTCGATGCGGTCGCCCAATCCAGCCAGATACGGGTGCAGCACAATGGGGCGGCGGGGGCGGATATGTACGGCTACAACACCCTGCACAATGGGCAAATCTTCTACGTCACGGTGCTGCCGGTGGATGCGTGGGGACACCTCGGCCCCGGCACGACCATACCGGCCCGCCCTACCGAATGCGGCACATATTATGCGGA
>JBBSEE010000753.1:0-1828 GCA_038239995.1 Chloroflexia bacterium
CATCGCGGGGCAAGAGGCGGGCGCGGCGCAACCCGTTCAGCCGACAACTTAGCTCGGAGCGGCTCAGGCCCACTGCGTCGGCAAGGTCCTGCTGGGTGGGGCGGCGACCGCCCTCGTAGGGGTTGGCGCGGCGATACAACGCGGTGACACGCTCACGAAAGGCGGCCAAATTGTACATCTAAGCACAACCCTCCTTTCGTGGGCAGCAGCAGTGATAGCGATATTATAACACGCGCGGCAAGGTGATGACCCATACTTTCTGCAACCAAACACCAAACAAAACTAAACAGCATCTCGACCCGCTGCCGCTACAATGGGCAAGGTGTATCCACCCGAAGGATACGCCTAGCACATGGCAAGCACATATCAGCAAGCAATTTGAAAGGAGCAAGTCGTGAAACCCACTCGTATTCTCGCCTTTGCGGCCATCGTCCTCAGCCTCGCGTTGCTACTCACCCACAGCAGCGGGGCGGGGGCGCAAACCGCCACCCCACCCCTAGTGGCGCAACTCACCGCCGCCAATGCGGACGGCAGCGGCGGCCCCACCGCGCATATCACCAGCCAAGCACCCTACAAGATTACCTTCCAAGCACGGCTGACCAACCACGCGGGCCAGCCGATTACCACCCAAACCTCCTTCTACTTCAAGCTCTACACCGTCCCCAGTGGCGGCAGCCCGATTTTCAGCGAATCCCCAGCCCTGCTCACCCCCACCGCGCAGGGGTTGGTCACTTACCAGATTGGCACTTCGCCCCAGATTAGCCCTGCCACTCTGGCCCTGTTCGCTGATTCTCTCTACCTCGGCGTGCAGGTGGGGGGAGATGCGGAGATGACCCCGCGCATCACCCTCACCGCCGCGCCCTACGCGATGAGCCTCGCGGCTGGCACGGTTATCAGCGGCAGCCTTATAGGTTTTACCTCGCAGTATGGGGTGGTCAACGCCATCAATAACAACCGGGGCAATGAAAACAATGCTGGTCTCTACGGCGAAGGAGCTACCGCAGTGAAGGGGCAGGCAAGTTCGACCGGGACTAGCAATGGCTACGGAGCTTACTTCCGCAACGATGGCGGTGGCACCGGTACACAGGTGGGCATCGAAACGGTGCTATATTCCGGCAATAGCTTCGGCGGCTATGCTGGATATTTCTACAACGGTGACAACAATAATCACAACCATGACTTCGGCATCTATGCCCGCAGCGTGGGCAATGGCATATATGGATACTCGTTCGACAGCACCCAAACCCAGCAGAGTGCCGGGGTGGTAGGGGTGAGCGACTTCGTGGGCGGCACGGGAGGGGTGTTCAGCGGTACCCTCGGCGTGGTCGGCTACGGCGATAACGCTAACACCGGCCTATCTGGCTACCACGACGGCGTATCTGGCCTGAGCAGCGATGCGTCGGGCAGCGGGGTCTTCGGACACGCGCTCGGTGCTAATGGCGAGGGGGTGTGGGGTACCGCCCGCAACGGCAACGCCTCGGCGGTGGGCGGCTGGTTCGACAGCTACGACATCGCCCCCGCCCATACCGCTATCTATGCGCGAGGCACGGGTCACTCCACCGGCGGCTGGGCCACCCCGCTCGGCTTCAGCATGATGGTGCGCTATCATGGTCGCACCGCCCTGCAACGCGGCGATGTGCTGGCCCTCGACGGCGACAATGAGACGCTGGATAGCGGGCCGCTGCTCGGTGTGGTCAAGGCGGAGGCGAACAACGCCGCTGCCGCAATGGGGGTGGCGCAGTATCGCTACCAAGTCTACCCCGTGTCTGCCGCTGATAAGGCGATGGGCAAGGGTGACAGCCTGCAAGTGGACGATGCCGCCACCAGC
>JBBSEE010000754.1:0-1827 GCA_038239995.1 Chloroflexia bacterium
AGGGCCAGTGCCGTCCGCAGACGGGGTGTCGTACTGACCGTCGCTACCGGGGGTGGCAGGTTCACCTTGGCTGCCGTACATCGCCTGCCCAATCTTGGACATAGACTGCGACATCTGCTCGCTGGCCGTGCGGATCGCGGCCACATCCTCACCGCCCAGCGCGTTGCGGAGCGCGGCAATCTTCTCGTTGACCTCGGCCTGCACCTCGGTGGGCACCTTGTCGCCGCCATCGCGTAGTGCCTTCTCGGCGGCGTAGGCCATGTTGTCGCCCATGTTCCGCGCCTCGATGAGTTCGCGCTTGCGCTTGTCCTCCTCGGCGTGGGCGGCGGCCTCGTTCACCATCTTGTCAATCTCGTCCTTGCTTAGGCCACTGTTCGCGGTGATGACCACCTTCTGTTCGCGCCCAGTCGCCTTGTCCTTAGCGGTGACGTTGAGGATACCGTTGCGGTCGATGTCGAAGGTGACTTCCACCTGCGGCAGGCCGCGCGGCGCGGGGGGAATGCCGTCGAGGATGAAGCGGGCGAGGGTCTTGTTCTCATCGGAGAGGGGGCGTTCACCCTGCGTCACGTGTATCTCCACGCTGGTCTGGTTGTCGCTGGCGGTGCTGAAGGTCTGCGAGGCCGAGGTAGGGATGGCGGTGTTGCGGGTAATCAGCGGGGTGGCAACCCCACCGAGGGTCTCAATCGCAAGGGTCAGCGGGGTCACGTCAATCAGCAGCACATCCTTGACCTCGCCGCCCAGCACGCCCGCTTGCACCGCTGCGCCCAGCGCGACAACCTCGTCGGGGTTGATGCTGCGATTCGGCTCCTTGTTGAAGAACTTGCGAACCGCCTCTTGCACTGCGGGCATTCGGGTTTGGCCGCCTACCAGCAGCACTTCGTCTATCTTCTCCGGTCCGATGTTGGCATCGCCCAACGCCTGTCGCATCGGCGGGATGGTGCCTTCCACGAGGTCGCCCACCAGTTGCTCCAGCTTGGCGCGGCTGAGGGTGTAGTTCAGATGCTTCGGCCCCTCGGCGGTGGCAGTGATAAAGGGCAGGTTGACTTCGGTCTGCTGGGTGCTGGACAGTTCAATCTTGGCCTTCTCCGCCGCTTCCTTCAGGCGTTGCAAGGCCATGCGGTCGTTACGTAGGTCAATACCCTCGTCACGCTTGTACTGGTCGGCCAGCCAATCAATGATGCGCTGGTCGAAGTCGTCGCCGCCGAGGTGGGTGTCGCCATTGGTGGCGTTGACCTCGAACACTCCCTCACCAAGGCTGAGGACGCTGATGTCGTAGGTGCCGCCACCGAGGTCATAGACGGCAATCTCCTCGTCCTTGCCTTCCTTGTCAATGCCGTAAGCCAGCGACGAGGCGGTTGGCTCGTTGATGATACGCAGCACTTCCAGCCCGGCGATGCGGCCCGCATCCTTAGTCGCCTGCCGCTGGCTGTCGTTGAAGTAGGCGGGCGTGGTGATGACCGCTTGGCTAACTGGCCCACCGAGGTAGGCTTCCGCGTCGGCCTTCAGCTTCTGCAAAATCATCGCGGAAATCTCCGGTGGCGAGTAGGTGCGTCCGCCCATCATTACGTGCGCGTCGCCGTTGGGGGCTTCCACCACCTTGTAGGGCACCAGCTTGATGTCGCGCTGTACGCTGGGGTCGTTGAACTTGCGGCCCATGAACCGCTTGATGCTGAAGATGGTGTTCTCCGGGTTAGTCACCGCCTGCCGCTTGGCGACCTGCCCGACCAGCCGTTCGCCGCTCTTGCTGATAGCGACTACCGACGGGGTGGTGCGTGCGCCCTCGGTGTTGGGGATGACCGTCGCTTCGCCGCCTTCCATCACCGCGAC
>JBBSEE010000755.1:0-1825 GCA_038239995.1 Chloroflexia bacterium
ACCCGCCCCCGCCGCCCACTGCCACCCCCCAGCCGGTACAGCCTAATCAGCCGCCCCCCAACCCGACCACGACGGCGGCGGGCAGCCTCGGCGATGGCTGGGTGGCCCTCGGCAAGCCCAACTTCAACGCCGCCTGCGCCCAGCAACATAGCGGCGCGACCGCGAAGCTGACCAAGCCCGCCGGTCAAGCCTCGGCCCTCGATTGGGCCTGCTACTCGCCGCAATCCACCAAGGTGGGGCGGGTGGATATGAACGCGGCTTGCGCGGAGCAATACTTCGGCGGGGCCACTGCTAACGTGGAGGACCAGAACGACCCCAACAGTTGGTACTGCATCAGGGGCAACTCCAAAAATAAAGCCCAGCCGGATAGCTATTGCGGGCACCACTATCAATATGCCCATGCGGAGATAGACGACACCGACACCTCGGTGCCGCCCGCGCAACGTTGGGCCTGCTACGCCCTCAACAAGCTCGGCCCCGTAGATGTGGGCATCGCCTGCAACGGTTATGGCGGCGGGGCGGTCGCTTATTGGGCGGCGGCCAATGACCCCGCCAGCTGGGTCTGCTATCGGCGTAAGTAATATAAGGATGTCACAGCATCGGGCGAACACACCTGCCCCTATGAAACGTTAGGTTCATTATGGCTGCGCTACCAGAGGGAACAACGCTACATGGTCGCTACACCCTGAAGTCGGTACTAGGCTTCGGGGGCTTCGGCGTGACCTATGAGGGGATTGACGAAACCCTCGGTCGCCGCGTGGCAATCAAGGAACTATTCCTCGAAGGCAGTGCCCGCGAGGGGCTGGTGGTGACCACCCCGCCCGGCTACTCCCCCGAACGCTGGTCCAAGTCCATCACTAACTTCCTGCACGAAGCCCGCACCCTTGCCAGTATTGACGACTCCAGCATCGTGGCGGTCTACGACTATTTCGACCAGAACAACACCGCCTATATGGTGATGAAGTTCATCGAAGGTGTCACCCTCGACAAGTACCTGTTCGCGCAGGGGGGGCGACTGAGCGAGGCCGAGGCTCTGAATTACACCCGCCAAATCGGTCGCGCCCTCGACCTGCTGCACGCCGCGCGAATCCTGCACCGCGACGTGAAGCCCAGCAACGTGATGCTCACCCCCACCAAGCAGGCGGTGCTGATAGACTTCGGCTCGGCCCGCGAGTTTGTGGCCGACCGTACCATGCAGCAGACCGCCGTCGCGACTATGGGCTTCGCCCCGCCGGAGCAGTATCACGCCTTTGGTCGCAAGGGGCCGTTCACCGATGTGTATGCACTGGCCGCGACTTGCTACTATCTGCTCACCGGCGAAGTGCCGGGCAGCGAAGTTAGCCCCGTAGTCGCCCACTCCAAGCTGATGCCCGCGTTGATGCACGCGCTGGCCTTCAACCCGCAGGAGCGTCCCCAGACGGTGGCCGCCTTCCTCACCGAACTGGACAACCCCGGCCTCGTCCCCCCCATCTACGCCGCCGCCCTAGCCGAGCAATATCCGCCCGACCCCAATGCGGGGGAAGTGACCGCTGGTTTGCCGGGCATGGTCTTGCCCCACACTGACCGGCTCACCTCACCCGCCGCGCCGCCTGCCCCGCTTACTGCCCCGCACTTCGACCCCGCGAATATGGGGGCGACTAACCTTGCCCCGGAGTATCTGCGCGGGGTCTATGCCAACGTGGACCCCATCCCCATCAGCGGCCTCGCCCCCGCTATCCTGCCTACCCCGGCCCCATCTACCGCGCCGGTACTTGAGGCACCACCGCCCCCTATCGCTGCTCCCCCTGCCCGTCACACCCCGGTGTTGCTGTTCGGCATCATCGGG
>JBBSEE010000756.1:0-1824 GCA_038239995.1 Chloroflexia bacterium
GACAATCGGGCAGCCATGTCAGGGTCGAACGACGGGTAGGTAATCGTACCCTGTTCTCTACCGTGCCGTTGCATAAGACAGTGAAAGTTGGCACGCTGATGACGATATTGCGCGACCTCGAAATCAGTATAGATGAGTTCATCGCCGCCCTGAAAGGATAGGTGCAATGACCACCCCAACCTACACCTTTACCGCCGTGGTCACCCAGCAGGGTGATGAGTTTTACGCCTTCTGCCCCGAACAATGCACCGACGCAGTGGGTAGCACCGAGCAAGAGGCCCTCGCCAACCTCCGCGCCGCCACCCTAAAGGAGTTGGAGGAGGACAAGGCCCTAGCCGGTTACACCAAACCCACCCTCACCCACACCGAGTTCACCGTGGAGATGGCCGATGGGCCGAGCCGCACCAGCCGCTACGAGGTGATTGTGCATCAAGAGCATGGCCTGTACGTCGCCTTCTGCCCAGAGGTGGGGGTGGCCTCGCAGGGTCGCACCCTTGACGAGGTGATGATGACCCTGAAGCAGACGGCAGAATTGCTGCTCAACGATATGGAGCAGATAGACGGTAAGCCCAAGCTGGTGGAGTTCACGGTGCAGAGCGACGCGGTGAAGGGGGTGCAGCCCATCGCCAAGCTGCGCGGCAGCGAGATGATGCCCGGCGTGCTGATGACCCTGCTGCGGAAGATTAGGATGCCGCTGGACGAGTTCCTCGACCGCGTGCAGCGGGTCACCGGCAAAGACCCCCGCCTGCCACCCCTGTGATTAGCCACCGCGCCAAGAGATGAGGAGGATGCGATGACCAGCCAATCCTACACCTTCACCGCTGTGTGAACCAGCAGGGTGACGAATTCTACGCCTTCTGCCCCGAAGAGTGTACCGATGCTACGGGTGGCACAGCGGAAGAGGCTCTAACCAAGTTGAAGCAAGCCACGCAGCTTCAACTTGAGGAAGAGAAGGAGCTATCGGGTCATACCCGCCCATCGCTGACTTCAGCTGAATTCACGGTTAAAATGGCAGATGGCCCCAATCGAACTTACACTTATGATGTGGTTGTCCATCAGGAGCATGGCTTGTACGTGGTCTTCTGCCCGGAACTGGGTATCAACGACCAGGGCAGCAGCATCGAAGAGGCGTTGGCAATGCTGAAAGAAGGCGGTGAGCTTCTGCTGGCGGATGATCCACCGCCGGGCTATGGTAAGCCCTCGCTATCCCGCTTCGAGGTTGCAAGCGATAAGGTAAAAGGTATCCAAGCCGAGCCAGAACTGGAAGGTGATGAACTGATGCCCGGCGTGCTAATGGGTATACTACGGCAAGCTAGGATCCCGCTTGAGGACTTCGTTGCTGCACTGGAAAGCAGCGACGACCAGCCAGCGGATTAGGTTCAACGGAGAAGCGGAGAAAACGAAGGAGAACCCAACCCATGTCCCAAACCCAACCCCACCCCGACGGCAACCCCGCCGTCACCCCCCGCCCGTCCACTAGCACGGGCCGCACCATCCGCCTGCGGGTCAAGCGGCAAGACCAGCCCGCGGCGCAGGGCAACCCCAACATCCGCTGGGAGGAGTTCGAGATACCCTACAAGCCGAACATGAACGTCATCTCCTGCCTGATGGAGATACAACGCAACCCTATAGACGTGAACGGCCACAAGGTCAACCCCATCGCATGGGACAGCAACTGTCTGGAGGAGGTGTGCGGCTCCTGCACCGTGGTGGTCAACGGCAAGGCGCGACAGGCTTGCTCCACCCTGATTGACAAGCTGAACCAGCCGATTACCATCGAGCCGATGCGGAGTTTCACCGTCATTCGCGACCTGATGGTAGACC
>JBBSEE010000757.1:0-1818 GCA_038239995.1 Chloroflexia bacterium
ATTCTACCAGCAGCAATCTATGCGCTCCTGTTCCACTTCTTCTGGGGGCGGGGATATGGGCAGATGGCTCTGTATCTGCTTGCCAGCGTGCTGGGCTTTGCCGCCGGGGTAGCGGTGGCAAGGTTCTTGCACTCTAGCTGGCTGTTGCTTGGCGATGTGCCGGTGCTGGAAGGTTCGCTCGGCGCACTGGCGGCCCTGTTGCTTGCACGCAGGCTGCTGATGTGATATAATCCAGCCACTTTGTAGCTTGATTGTTACCGACGACATATCACCATAAAAGGAGCGGCTTACATGAGTAAGGTTGTCCTCATCGTTGGCGCGGTGGTCGTGTTTCTCGCCATAATTCTCACCATCACCATCTTCTTGCTGCCTGACCCGAAGTTGCAGAGTCTGGCCGAGCTTTCCATCGTGCTAATGGCGGCTTTCTCCTGTCTAGGCAGTTTGCTGTTCGCCGCCTTCATCGCGGTGATGATTTGGATTGGCCTGCTGATTAAGGACAACGTTACCCCCCTGCTCGACAACGCCGCCGATACCGCCCGCACTGCTAAGGGCACCGCCGTGTTCGTGGGCGAAGGGGTAGTCACGCCGATTATCAAGGTCGCGGGGGCAGCAGCGGGGGTGAAGGCGGCAGTGCAATCGCTGTTCCGCCGCAAGCCCCCGACCCCCGACCAAATCGTCAAGTAACTAACTAACCATACATCACACGTAGGTGTCGGAGAGCGCACCGGTTGCGCTCTTAGTATGTAGGCTAACCTGTGGAGACACGGGTAGTAATCACCAGAGAGGAGCAAAGGAAATGGCTAATGACAACGGTAACGATGCGAGCTTCATCCTCGGTCTGACCCTCGGCGCAGCGATAGGCGCGGGTGTCGCCTTGATGCTGGCCCCCAAGCGCGGTGAGGAAACCCGCGAACAGTTGATGCAAGGTGGTCTGGAGTTGACCAATCGGGTGAAGGCCACCGCTGGCGATGTCGCCGGGCGGGTGGGCGAGGTGGCCGGTGAGGTGGTCGCCCGCGTCGGTGATGCCGCCCAGACCGCCGGGGAGCGGGTGCAGAGCGTGGCCGCCCCCGTGGTCGAGCGGGTGCAGGAAGCGGTAGGTAACGTCACCGGCGCGGCGGGACAAGCCGCCGATAAGGCGGGCGAGGTGGCCTCCGATGCGGCTAGCAACATGGCCGACGCAGCCCGCACCACCACCCACAACGTCGCGACCGCCACCCACGATGCGGCCACCAAAGCATCTAACGCGGCCCACGATGCCGCCGATGCTGCCGGTCAAGTCGCGGGCGATGCGGCGGATGCGGCCAAGCGGGCGGGGCGGGCGGCGGCGGACGCAGCGGGCAACGTGACCGACGCTGCGGGTGATGCGGCCAAGCGGGCCGCTCGTACCGCCAGCGATGCCGCCAGCAATGTGGCCGACGCAGCCAGCAACGCGACTAAGCGAACTGAGCAGGCGGCTAATCATGCTGCCGACAACGTGGGTGACGCGGCCAAGCGTGCCGGACACACCGCTAGCGACGCTGCCGATAGTGTTTCCAACGGCTAGCCCCTATCCTCACGCATAATGAAACGGCCCTATCCCGCGCGGGATAGGGCCACTTTGTTACAAACTTAATTTAGGACCTGCAAAAAGACGAGGAAACAAGCGGGGGTCTGGGGGGTTGACCCCCAGCTGCTGGCCCGCTTTGCAGCTAATCGCAACTAGGTGGGTGATGGGGGAGAGCTAGCGACCAGCATACTGGCACTTCAGCCTCTGGGGGGCAACCCCCCCCGACCCCCGCGTGTTCGTTCAACGCTGATTCGCTTTACCACGCCGATTTA
>JBBSEE010000758.1:0-1815 GCA_038239995.1 Chloroflexia bacterium
AAATGTTGCTGGCGCACGGCTTCATTGACCAGCCCAATCGCACCCTCGCGGGCGACGCGGCGGAGCTTACCCCACTGCCGGTGAAGATAATGGGCGATGGCGACCTGAACATCGCCTTGCATATCACCGCCCACGCCTTCACGGCGGGCGCGGTGAAGAAGATTGAGGCAGCAGGCGGCAGCGTGACCGAGGTTGAACACCCCGGCACGGTCAACCGCCGCGCCCGCCGTGACCTTGCCGAGGCGATTGCCAACACGCCGGAGGGCGAAACCCCCCCCAGCAAGCGCAAGCCACGTAAAATCAAGAAGTCGGGCAAGAAGAAGAAGTAGTCCATCCCCTCCCCTCCCCGGTGGGGAGGGAGCCTAATCGCCCTCTCCAGTGGGGAGGGCGGAAGGGCGGGGTAGTCCGTTTTGTCACCCTCAGCGCACCACAGAAAGCGAGTTGCTGGGCGCACTCAAGAGCGGCGCAAGCGGGACCGTTTTGTCACCCTCAGCGCACCACAGAAAGCGAGCGGATAACCATGCTCGAAGCTGCTATTAACGCCTTTAAGATTGCCGACCTGCGGCGCAAGATATTCTTCACCCTCGGCATCTTGGTCATCTTCCGGCTGATTGCCCACGTGCCCGTCCCCGGCGTAAACCTGCAAGCCTTGCAGCAGGTGGTGGAGAACAACCAAATCCTCGGCCTGCTCAATCTGTTCAGCGGCGGCACCCTCAGCCAGTTTTCGATTGTGGCGATGGGGGTGTATCCCTACATCACCGCTAGCATCATCGTGCAGTTGCTGACCGGCATCATTCCCCGCCTCAGCGAACTGTCGAAGGAGGGGGAGCGCGGCCAGCAGATTAAGAACCGCATCACCCACTGGCTGACCGTGCCGCTGGGGGCGTTGCAGGCTTATGGGCTGCTGCGCCAGTTCTCCACCGGCTCGGGGCAACTGGGTGGCACCAACATCCTCAACTTCAAGTTCGGCCTGTTCGACCCTAGCAACGACCTATTGCAAAGCTGGGCGGTGCTGATTGCGATGACTACCGGCACCTTGCTGCTGGTGTGGATGGGTGAGCTAATCACCGAGTTCGGCATCGGGCAGGGCGTGAGCATCATCATCTTCGGCGGCATTCTCGCCCGCGTCCCCACTGCGGTGGGCCAGTTGTTCGTGCAGACGCAGGGGGTGGGCAACTTCTTCGGCCTGCTCATCTTCCTCGCTATCGGCCTGATTACTATCATCGGGGTGGTGCTGGTCAACGAGGGGCAGCGACGTATCCCCGTCAACTACGCCCGTACCATGATGCGGGGCAATCGTATGGTGCGACAGGCGGGCAGCAGCTTTATCCCGCTGCGGGTGAACAGCGCGGGGATGATACCGCTCATCTTTGCCATCGCCATCATGGTCTTTCCCTCCACCATCGCGGGTTTCTTCCGCGGGGCGCAGACGGAGTGGATACGCAATGTGGCCGATGCCATCTACAACTTCTTCCTGCCTAGCTCCTTGCAGTATCAGATACTCTACTTCCTGATGGTGTTCGGCTTCACCTACCTGTACACCCAAATCCAGTTCAGCCAGCAGAACATCGCCCAGAACCTGATGCAGAGTGGCGGCAGCGTCCCCGGCGTGCGCCCCGGCGTGGCGACCGAGCGATACCTAAACCGCGTGCTGAACCGCATCACTACCCTCGGCGCGTTGTTCCTTGCCACCGTCGCCGTGCTACCCTACCTCGCCTCCATCGTCACCGGCAACCAAGGGGCGCAGACCCTGCTCAGTAGTACCGCGCTGCTCATCGTGGTCGGGGTGGCGATTGACACGATGAAGCAACTCGA
>JBBSEE010000759.1:0-1815 GCA_038239995.1 Chloroflexia bacterium
AGAAGGCCGACGCGCTCGACCCGTTCTTTCCCGAACGCACCGCCAGCCGCATCCTCGGCATGGGCGATATGCTGTCCCTCATCGAAAAGGCGCAGCAAGAGTTCGACGAGAAGCAGGCCAAAGAGCTACAGACCAAGATGCGGAAGGGGACATACGACCTAGAGAACTTCCTCGACCAGATGCGCCAAATCAAGCGGATGGGTTCGATTACCGACCTGCTGGGGATGATACCGGGGTTGGGCGGCCTCACGCGCGGCATGGACATGAATGTGGACGAGAAGGACATGAAGCACATCGAGGCGATTATCCTGTCCATGACCCTCGCGGAACGCCGCGAACCGGACATCATCAACGGCCCCCGCCGCAAGCGCATCGCCAAAGGGTGCGGGCTGGAGGTCAGCGACGTAAACGTGCTGCTCAATCAGTTCAAGGAGATGCGGAAGATGATGAAGCAGTTGACCGGCCCCAACACCCAGCGCGGCCTCGGCAACATCATGCGGCAGATGAAGGCGGCGCGAGGGCAGGCGGGTAGCCTCCCCTTCGGCATGGAGCGCGACGAAGCGGGCAACCCACTGCTGCTCGCCAAGAACGGCGCGGCCCGCAATGGTCAAGCCGATAACGGGGTGGCGCGGGGACAAGGACAGCGGAACAAGAAGAAGAAGACGAAGCGGCGGTAAGATGAGCGACCCAACCCTAATTTCGTCGTTCGCACAATCCTTGCCCCGTGCCTCCTTTGCTGATTATAAGGCTGATGGGCGCAATTGGATTACCCTTGCTACCGGCGAGTATTATCCTGATGTGCTTGCCGATGCAGTAACATTGTATCAGCCGGTGTTGGCTCTATTTGGTAAGCTCTTGCGCGAGTCGGAGTCATCAATCCACTTGCTGCTGCGTATCGCCGAAGAACCGTCCACGTGGATGCGGGTTCAGCTAGCCAGAGTGTTCCGGAAGTACGTCAGCCCCGAAACGCCGGTCGAGATGCTGAAGAAGAAATCACGGGCGCAACAGATATGCGACCAGTTCGGGGCGGGATTTCGCCCGGTCCCTATTGTCCAAGCCGCCTTTGATTAGTCGCCCACTACCAGACGAAGCCCTATGCGCCTTGCTGTGGGAGTACAAAGACCGAGGTAAGAAGGGGTACGATATTACGACCCGCTTCTTTGCCATATTCCGTCAGCAGTTCCCCACTCTGATAATTAAAGGGCCAGAGCGAGCTGGGCGCGACATTCGCATGGGTGAGGTGTTCCCTGATTATTCTCGGCCTACCCGCCCAGTAGATTTCGTGATTTACGACGAAGGCGGCAGTGAGGTGCTGGCAATTGGTTTGGCTCGCTACGACTCAGATAGGGGCGGCGCACAAGAGGATGACCGCATCGGTGGTTACATTAGCTGCGCCGACGAAGTGCTTAACTACGCACAAAAACATGGCCTCAAGACCAAGGTGATGTTCATGAACGATGGGCCGGGTCTTTTGCTCGGTTCAATGTGGAACGACTACGCCGCTATCGAGCAGAGTTGGCCGGGCAAGATTATGGTGTTTACGCTCCGGATGATGCCAGAGCGGGTCACTCTGGCATGGCTGAGGTCGTAGTAGGAGGTCAATGGTGGCAACCGGGGTGACGCAAGTTCAGCGTAATAAGGATGAGGGTGTCGCCAAGCAGCAACTTGTGCCTGAAGGGGCGGCCATTACCCTATCTTATACCAAATAGCTAAGGAGATGCAGTAAATTCTGGCAGGCTGGCGCAGCTTTCCACAATCCAACCCCAACCAGCCAGCCGCCGTATCCGCTCACTGTCGGCGGCTAGTTCCTCAAGG
>JBBSEE010000760.1:0-1811 GCA_038239995.1 Chloroflexia bacterium
ATTTGGGGGCGTAATTTGACTAATCGATGGTATACCAGTACAATGATGCAGTTAGCTGATAACCGCAGCTTGACAAATGGCAAGGAGAAGATTAGGTATTCCCCCAAAGAAAGGCAGAGGCACGATGCGTAAACGGATTTATTTCTTCCTCACCCTCCTCGTGGCAACCGCAATGCTGATTGGCGGCATCAACCAGAGCCGCGCGGCGAATAGCGTGGCCGGTAGCGCAACCGTTGCTAGCAACGGCAGTGAGGATACTCGCGATATTATCCCCTTCATTAGCCCCATCGGCCACCATGCGGTGTGGATGAACGTCCTCAGCGCGGGCCAACCGCTCAATGTGGGCAGTGCCGATAGTCCTCCCACCTTCGGCACCGACGTGAAGGTTGACCCCGCCGCCGATAACCCGACCATGCCCCACAACGAGACCTTCATCGCGGCCAACCCCCTTAATGTGCAGAACTTCATCGCGGGGGCGAACGATTATGGCACCGCCACCACCACCGGCCATTACTCCTCCAACGATGGCGGGGCGACGTGGACGGGCGGCAACTTCCTCGGCCTCTACCCCGGCGGGGCGGGTATCCAGCCCGGCGGCGACCCCACTGGCGACTTCGATGCCTTTGGCAACGCCTACTTCGGCGACCTCGGTTACGCCACCGCCAACAACTGTCGGGGCGGGGTTTATGCCCACAAATCAGTTGATGGTGGCAACACCTACGCTGCCTCCGTACAGGTAGCGGCCAGTAACCCCAGCAACACCAATGCGGTGTTCCTCGACAAGGAATGGCTGGCGGCGGACAAGCGTATCGTCGGCCCCTTTGCCGGGCGCATCTATATGTCGTGGACGCGCTTTGAGTTTAACGGCAACTGTGCGACCGGCACCTACGTGCGTTCGCCAATTATGCTCTCCTACTCCACCAATCAAGGCACTACGTGGAGCGCACCCGTGACGGTCAGCGATGCCACCCGCGACCAAGACCAAGGCTCTAATATCGCGGTGGCGGGTGATGGCAGCGTCTATGTCGCCTTCGACAACTGTCAAGGAGGTGTCTGCACCGACCAGAACCGCATCAGCAAATCCACTGACGGCGGGGTGACATGGAGTGCCAGCACCTTGATAGACAACAACAGCCTTGTTGGCTACATTGACCCCGCCGATGGGGTGCAGAAGTACAAGGCGGATGCCACCCACCCCTTCCGCACCAACCAGTTCCCGGTCATCGCCGTCTCCGCCACCGACCCGAATACGGTGTACGCGGTATGGAACGACCACCTCACCGACGGCACCTATGTCTTCAACGGCAACACGGTACGCGGCGGCGATATTGCCTTCGCCAAGTCCACCAATGGGGGGGCGACATGGAGTGCCCCGCTACGGGTCAACGACGATGTGCAGGGCGGCACCGTGCATGACCAGTTCTTCCCGTGGCTGGCGGTGGGCAGCGATGGTATCATCCATGTTGCGTGGATGGACCGCCGCGCCGACAATAGCAACAGCTTGTACACCGAGTATTACGCTCAATCCATAGACGAGGGGGCGAGCTTCCTACCCAACCAGCCGGTGGCCGATGTCGCCTCCAACCCCGCCAATGTGCTGTTCAGCGGCAACGAGGGCTTCATTGGCGACTACACCGGGGTGGCAGTGAACGGTGATGGCACTCTCGTGCTGCCCTATTGGACTGATGAGCGCAGCGCGAATAATCAGCACGTCTACACCGACAAGGGGGTGTTGCCTCCGCCGCTGCCCACCGTGCCGCCCACTCTCACCGATTCGCCGACCCCAAGTGTGACCAACACGCCGACGCGCA
>JBBSEE010000761.1:0-1809 GCA_038239995.1 Chloroflexia bacterium
CCCCCAGCAGTGGCATAGCAAGGTGCCAAACTATAGCCAAGTGCGCTACCGCAACGTCTACCCCGGCGTGGATATGGTGTTCTACGGCGATGGGGGGCAGATGGAGTATGACTTCGAGTTGGCCGCCGGGGCGGACCCGCAGGTGATTCGCCTCGCGGTGGATGGGGCAGCGGCCTCGTTGCGCGGCGGCGATTTGGTGATGCAGCTAGCGGGCGGCGAGATACTTCAACCTGCGCCCCATATCTATCAGCAAGCGGCAGGCGGCTGGCAAGCAGTGGGCGGCGGCTACAACCTGCGCGGCAACGAGGTCAGCTTCAATCTCAGCGCATACGACCGCCGCCGCCCGCTGGTGATTGACCCCGTGGTGCAATACGCTACCTACCTCGGCGGGGGTGGCGACGAGTTCGGGTTGGGCATCGCCCAAGATGGGCAAGGCAGCCTGTACATCACCGGCTATACCCAATCGGCCAACTTCTACACCAGTACCCATGCGCTCCAGCCTAGCTATCGTGGCAACCAAGATGTGTTCTTCACCAAGCTGAACCCTGATGGCAGCGCACCGATATATTCCACCTACCTCGGCGGTTTCGGGACGGAGGAGGGGCGGGCGATTGCTCTCGACGCACAGAATAACGTATACATCACTGGCTACACCCGGTCTGCCAACTTCCCCACCTTCAACCCGATTCAGCCAACTATAAGAGGGACAACCAACGCCTTCGTGACCGCAATCAGCGCGGATGGTTCCGCGTTGCTATATTCGACTTACCTCGGTGGCATGGGGCAGGATTACGGCCACGCGATTGCGGTCAACGCTCAAGGCGCAGCATACGCCTTCGGCTACGCCTCCTCTACCAACTTCACCACCACCCTCGATGCGCTGCAACCCAGCTATGGCGGCGGCCCCAATGATGCTTTCCTTACCATCATCGCCCCCGCCGGTAGCGCGATTAGCTACTCCACCTATATCGGCAAGGGCGGCGACGACATCGGCTATGGGCTGGAGCTAGGGACCAGTGGCAACATCTATCTCACCGGCCTGACCACCTCGACCGACTTCTACACCAGCAGCAATGCCTTGCAGCCGACCAATCATGGCGGCGACGATGCCTTCATCACCGAACTCGACCCCAGCGGCACTAGTGTGCTGTATTCCAGCTATCTGGGCGGCAACGGCTACGACCGTGGCTCGGAGGTGCGGAGCGACAGCGTGGGCAATATCTACCTCACTGGCTGGACCTCGTCCAGCAACTTCCTGACCAGCACCAACGCGCTGCAACCCAGCTATGGAGGTGGCGTGTATGACAGCTTCGTTACCAAGCTGACCGATGGTGGACAAACGTTGGGCTACTCTACCTATCTCGGTGGCAACGCAGAAGACCTCGCCTTCGCCCTCGCGGTGGACAGCAGCGGCACCGCCTATGTCACCGGCTGGACTGCCTCGGTAAACTTCCCAATCTATCGCGGGGTGCAGCCCTATGCGGGCAGCCAAGATGCGTTCATCACCCGCCTCAACCCCGACGGTTCGCTGCGCTATTCTACCTACCTCGGCGGTAGCCAAAGTGAGGACGGCTTTGCTATCATCGCCCCCGCCCCCGATACTGCCTATCTAACCGGCATTAGCTTCTCCCCCGACTTCCCTACGGTCAATCCCTTTCAAGCGACCAATCACGGGCTTAACGATGTGATTGTGGTAAAAATCAGCGACCCCCCCCCCACCCCCACCCCCCCCAACAAATCAAATCCCGGTACCGCCCCCCCCACCAAAACCCCCCGGCCCTACCCAAAAACCCCCCCCAACAAACCCCA
>JBBSEE010000762.1:0-1801 GCA_038239995.1 Chloroflexia bacterium
GACCTGCTGGGGAGGCGCAGGCTGGGTGAGCCGGTGGCCTACATTCTGGGCTACAAGGAGTTCTACGGCCACCGCTTCAGCGTCAACCGCAACGTGCTGATTCCCCGCCCCGAAACCGAGCAGCTAGTCGAACTCAGCCTCAAGCTGCTGCGCGACAAGGGGATGACGGCGGGGGTGGTGGCCGATGTGGGTACCGGCAGCGGCTACATTGCGGTCGCTATCGCGATGGAACTGCCCCAGTTGCGGGTGTGGGCGATAGACAATTCGCTGCCCGCGCTGTTCGTGGCCCGCACCAATATACTCGCCTATAGCCTGACCGACCGCGTGCGTCGCTTGCCCGGCGATTTGCTTGCCCCCCTTGCCGAGCCGGTAGATGCGATTATCGCCAACCTACCCTATACCGTGCTGGCCGAGGTAGACCCCGGCGTGCTGCTGTCCGAGCCATGGCCCGCGCTCAACGGTGGCGGCGACGACGGCTTCGACCTCTATCGTCGCCTGCTAGCCGAGGCTGCCACCAAGCTGAAGGCAGGCGGGTTCATCGCCTGCGAAATCGGCTACAATCAGGGGCAAGTGGCCCATGATGTGGCCCGCGTCTACTTTCCCGCCGCGCAGATAGTAGTGATGCCCGACCTTGCCGGGCATGACCGTATCTTGCTGATCGAAACATGAGGCCCACTTGAACCCACCAGTTCGCCTGCTTGCCCTCGATATGGACGGCACCCTGTTCGCCGAAGATTTGCGGATTAGCCTGCGCGTGAGGGCGGCGGTGCAAGCAGCAGCCCATCGCGGCGTGCTAATTGCCACCGCCAGCGGGCGCATCGCAGCGGAAGGGATGCGGGTTGTGGCTGACCTCGGCCTTATGCCCGCGCAAGTCGCCCCTCTGATTTGCTATCAGGGGGCAATGGTCTACGACCTAGCCGCCGGGCCGATATTGGCTCGCACCCTCGACCCGTCCACCGCGCTCGAACTGATAGATTACGCAAGGGGGTTGGATTTGGGGGTCAATCTGCATACGGTGGATGAGATGTTCGTGGAGCGACCACAGGCCCGCGACCAGTTCTACGCCGAGGTCTCCAACCTATCGCCCATCCGCGTGCCCGACCTTGCCGCGCTGGTGCGTGAACGCGAGTTGCGCCCGCTCAAGCTAGTGTTCGTCACTGAGCAGCCCCGCCCTGCAGAATTGGCCGATGCGATTAACGCGGCGTTCGCTGGCCGCGTCTATGCTGCGCGTACCTATGTGACCTTCTGCGAGGTGGTTCACCCGCTGGCGAACAAGGGCGCGGCGTTGGCCTTCGTGGCCGCGCGGCTGGATATACCGCTGGCGCAGGTGATGGCAATCGGCGATAATCACAACGATGTGCCGATGCTGCGCCGCGCCGGGGTCAGCGTGGCGATGGGTCATGCTGCGCCAGAGGTGAAGGCCGCCGCCCGCTACGTCACGGATAGCCTTGCCGATGATGGGGTCGCCACCGCGATTCAGCGGTTCATCCTAGAGGGAAGCTGATATGCCGCTTTGCCCATCGTGCCATAGCGAATATGAGGATTGGGTGCAGGTTTGCGCTGACTGCGGGGTGCCGTTGGAAACTAAGCGTGCCCCCCAGCGCGACCTCGTGCGCTCTATGTTCCGACCGATTGGCGCGGCTCACACCCACCCCCCGCCCCTCCCAGCAGGAGGGGGGTCGGCCCAACCATCATCGCGCTATCAGGGGCGCAATCGGCGACTGAAGCATAGCCGCGCGTATGCCCCGCCCCCGATTGCCGCCCCATTGCCTATCGTGCTGCCGGTGGTCGGCCTCGGCAA
>JBBSEE010000763.1:0-1795 GCA_038239995.1 Chloroflexia bacterium
AGAGAGCAAACCTGGGGTGGCCGCGCCTAATGATAGCTAGTTACTATCAACAATTTAGGTGCGCCTGACCAGTAGTGATGTGGCAAAGCAATGATGTAGGGGCGAATCGCATCCGCCCAGTTGCAGCGCAACAACGTTTATCCCAACCATCAACCTTGTCGTAGGGGCAGGTGACACACCCTTTTGATGTATATTAGTCACGATGCGCCTTAATGCGTTACCAGCGGGGCGTATGCGATTCGCCCCTACATCATCGTTACTTACACATCACTGTTGCTGAAGGTGCAATCAAAAGGCTTCAAGTGCTACAGCCCTACCCACAACCGTAACCAAACACGCCAGTACCAGAGGATAGCAAATGGCAATACGCAAGAGCGGCCAGCGGATTGGCGATTACGAACTAATTAGCGAGATGGGGCGCGGCGGGATGGCCGATGTCTACCGCGTCTACAATCACCGCAGCGGGCGCAGCGAGGCCCTGAAGGTGCTACGCGCCCAAGCGGCCACCATCGAGGATGCCAGCCGCTTTGAGCGCGAGATTGCGATTGGCCGCAAGTTGAAGCACCCCAACATCGTCGCCGTCTACGACTCCGGCTGGATGAAGGATGAGGACATCTACTTCATCGCCATGGAGGCAATGGAAGGGACGCTGCGCGATTTCATGAAGGCGCAGAAGAACGGCTACCTCACCCTCGACCAAGCCGCCACTATCCTTGCCGCCCTCGCCGCCGCGTTGGACTACGCCCACAGCCAGAAGGTCATCCACCGCGACATCAAGCCAGAGAACGTGCTGTACCAGACCGACGCGACCGGCAAACTGCGCTGGTGCCTCGCCGACTTTGGCATTGCCCGCGCCGCCGACGACGCGCACCTCACCCGCGCGGGCGAAGCGATTGGCACCGTCACCTACATGGCTCCTGAGCGATTGAGCGGCACTGCCGTCGCCCCCGGCCCCGCCTCTGACCAATACGCGCTGGGGGTGGTGCTGTACGAGATGCTCACCGGCCAGCCCCCTTTCACCGGCGCACCAGAGGACATCATGCGGGCGCAGCTTGAGACCCGCCCCGAACCGCCCAGCCAGCGCAATCCCCGCCTGCCCAAAGCGGTGGACGACATCGTGGCCCGAATGTTGGCGAAGCGACCCCGCGACCGCTACCCCTCCGCCGCCGCTGCGGGCAGCGACCTGCAATCCGCCGCGGGGATGCTGGCCGATGAGGCCCTTCGCAAGATGTACGCCCGCGCCGCCACCCTCGCCGCCGACTCCGACCCCGCCAATCTGGTGATGGCCCACAACCTAATGGCGACTATCTTCGATGCCGCTCCCAACTTCCTTGACCGCCAGAAGGTGATGCAGCGCATCGAGGAGCGCGAACGCGCCCACAACGAACAAGGCACTGAGGCACTTGCCACCCCCCAGAAGAAGAGCCAACCCGCCCGCGTCGCGCCCCTAGTGGCCGGGGCGGATAGCTGGCCCGGCCACCTCTTCCCCACCCGCAAGGCGGAGCTAGCCCGCGAGGTGACGTTGGCAGCGGGGGCGACCGCGGATGGCACCATCTTCGGTACGCAGGTGCGGGTGGCGAAAGGGGCGACTTTGCGCGGCCACATCTACAGCACTGGTGATGTGATACTCGAAGATGGTGCCACCGTGACAGGCAGCATCGTGGCGCGGGGGCGGCTGGAGATGGGGGCGAACTGTCGCGCCCGCAGCGTATTCGCCGCCAGCATCAGCGTGGGCAAGAACAGCCAAGTGCGCCGCTGGGCGGTCAGCGAGGGTGAGTTGAACGTGGACAGCGAG
>JBBSEE010000764.1:0-1792 GCA_038239995.1 Chloroflexia bacterium
GCTCCTTCGGCGGGAAATCCAGGAGGGATCGCGGCCGGAGGAAGAGGTCCATCGCGATGCCGAACAGCACCGGCGAGACCAGGAGCCAGATGACGCGCGGATCGTCACCAAACAGACGGTGGTAGATCCGGGCAGCGCGGTCTCGGAACGGAGGTCGATTTTCCACGCGGGAGGGGCTCGGTACCACGACCGCACCCCGGGCGACGCCGAAGAATTCCGGCCAGACCGCTTCGACCCGGAGCTTGAGCGACAACTCCCTCCCAACGCGTTCAAGCCGTTCGGCAACGGGCAGCGGGCCTGCATCGGCCAGCAGTTCGCGCAACTCGGCCACGTATTCGCCTTCGCCGCGTGCGCCAAACTCATCCTCACCGTCTGGCAAATCCCACCAGCGGCGCACCTGCAATCCGTCAGTGTCAGGGCCAAGCTCGGCGTAGCAGCCGGGCGGTAGCTGTTGGATACCGGCGAACCACGTCTGCTCACCAGTGCTGTACATCTGGCGACTGTACTCGGCAATCGCGGAAAGGTTGGGTTGGCGGGGTACGCGCGGGTCTTGCAGTATCGCCTTAATCTCGCTGCCGAACACTAGCGACTGGCTGGCAGGGTCATACCAGTAGTACATCGGCTTGATACCGATGCGGTCGCGGGCGAGGAACAGCCGCTGCCGTTGCTCATCCCAAATCGCCAGCGCGAACATCCCGTTGAAGCGGGGTAGGCAGGCCGCCCCCCACTCGCGGTAGGCGTTGATGACCACCTCGGTGTCGCTGCTGCTGCGGAAGCGATAGCCCCGCGCGACTAGCTCCGGCATAATCTCCTTATAGTTGTAGACCTCGGCGTTGTAGATGATGTAGGCACTACCGTCAAAGTTGGGCATCGGCTGGTGGCCCGCGTCGCTGAGGTCAATGATGCTCAAGCGGCGGTGCAGCAGGCCGAGCGGGGCGGTGGGGCTATAATAGTAACCGACATCGTCCGGCCCGCGATGAGCGATGGCGGTCGCCATTCGCGCCAGCGTGTCCCGCGCTAGCGTCTCCCCACCTAGATTGTAGATACCACCAATCCCGCACATGGTCTAACCTACCTTTTGCACATGGTCATATATTCCACCGCGCTAGTGTACACAAGCAGCAAGTTGGTGTCAAGCCTGCTTCGATGGGCGTTGATGTGCGTCGCCATTCTCCCCCACCAACCTCCCCCGCTGGGGGAGGCTTTTCTTTTTATTACTCAAACCTCACATTCTAACCTTGTTCTAACCGCCGATTAAGCTAGATTTAATCTGGATGTGCGACAATAGGGTTGTAACGCACGGATAAACCAGTTAGCCAAGCTAACCGAGCCAAAATAACCATTACGCTGCTCTAGCAGCATCGAGGGAGGTCAACTATCATGGCAAAGTATCGTGTCTTCATTGCCGTCTTGTTCCTTAGCCTGCTGTTCGGCAGCATTGCGGGCGGGATTGTGGGCGGGTTCACCGCCGGTTACTTCAGCAGCAAGAACGCCGCCTCTGCCCCAGCGGTATCACTCACCAGCGCAACCGCGAACCAGCCCATCAGCCAGACCCAGCCGCTGTCCAATACCCAGACCGCGCCGACCACCGGCACTAGCACCACCACCCAAGCCGCCCAGATAGTCGGCCCCGCGGTCGTCACCGTCATCAACGTAACCGGGCAGGGGACGGCAGAGGGTAGTGGTATCATTATTGACCGCAGCGGCTATATCATCACCAACGCCCATGTAGTCGAGGGTCAGCGTAAACTGAGCGTGGTGTTCGCTGATAGCACCAAGCAGGTTGATGCCC
>JBBSEE010000765.1:0-1786 GCA_038239995.1 Chloroflexia bacterium
CAATCACTACCCGCGCGAGGCGGGGGAGCAGAGTGGCGGTAGCTGGAAGGTGGTCAGCCGCTCGATGAAGGAGACGGTCAAGCTCTGGTTCCGGATGCGCGACTACGTGCCTCCCGATGGCGTAATCGTGCCCCAGCCGCCCAACCCCACCCTGCGCCTGTTTGTGGGGGCAGGGGTGGGGTTCGTCGCCCTATTCACCCTGCTGCTGCTCAAGTTGCGCGGGGACGGGGATTAGGCGCAAGATGGCCCGCAGTGTCCTCAACGCCGATAAGCTGACCCAGTTGCTGGCCGAGTGTGACCCCATCGGCCTGATCGCGATTGGCTGCCCCGATGACGAATACGCACCGGAAGCGGGCACCATCCTGCCCCGTTTGCGCGAGGCCTACTCCGCCGCCGACGTGCAGCGCATCGCCCACGAGGAGTTCACCCATTGGTTCAGCCCCGCTGTCGCTGGCCCAATAGAGGTTTATGCCGCCACCGGCGCGGCGATTTGGCAGTGGCTAAATCGTGAGCCATAGAACGGAGCAAGTAAGATGGCAACCCAACTCGACAATCGCGGTCAGATAAACGCGCTGCTGAACATCGGCAACGTTTACCTGCAAACCGGCGACTACAGGTCGGCCTTGCAGCAATACGAGCAGGCTTACCAGCTGGCTGGGGAGTCGGGAGATGAAGCGGCACAGAGTAACCTAATCAGCAACATGGCCGCCACCTACTATCGACTCGGCGACTATGATAAGAGCATCGAGCTAAGTCAGCAAGCATTGTCCCAAGCGGCTGAATTGGGCAATCTCCAAACGCAAGCTAATTCTCTCGGCAACTTGGGAAACGCCTATTTGAGCTTGGGTGAATACCAAAGGGCGATCGAATACTTTAGCCGCGCTCGGAGGGTGGCGCAGCAGATAGGCGACCAGCGCGGGCAAGCGAATAGCCTTGGCAATATCGGCGCAGCGTACCAATCGCTGGGTGAGTACGGCAAGGCGATTGAGTACCACAACGGTCAGCTAGAGATAGCGCAGCGGATCGGCGACGTGCAGGGGCAAGCGAACAGCCTCGGCAACCTCGGCAATGCGTATCGTTCGTTGGGCGAGTATGATAGGGCAATCGCCTATTACCAGCAGGCCCGCGCCATTTTCGCCCGCCTCGGCGCCGGTCATATGGTGGCATTTGTTAAGAGCAACATCGCTATAGCGCAGAAGGCGGCAGACGGTAGGTTGAGCAGCATCAATCAGCATAGTGAGGAGATAGTGGCAAAAGCGGAGCAGAACAATGGCTGAGGAAAACGAAAGAAATCGGCTAACCTCAATTGAGACTGGCGACATTGACGCGAATATTGGCAACGTTATAGCTGGTGCAGGCAACACACAAACCTATGCCCCCAGCAACCAAGCCAACATCAATAACTTTTATTTGGGTAGCAACCCCGACCAGCCCAGCGTAGCTGCCCCTCTTTCCGTGATACCACCGCGTAGCTACGATGGTCGCCCCGACTCGCTTCAGCTAGATTCTGCCGAAATCGCTATGTCTGACCGTAAGCGGCTAGTGCGCCTCGCCGATGGGGTAAGGGGCAGCCGCTGCTTGTTGTTTGAAGGCGAGGCGATGAGCGTGATTATGGGGACGCTGTTCAGCCAAGCGATGCGGGATGGTCTTGCTAGCCACTACCGCGTAGCCTGTTGGTTGAACATCGCCCCTAATTCCAGCCTCATGGCCCTCACCCCTTTGTTCCCGCTGATTGGCATCAACCCCACTGCGATGCAAGCGAAGAACCCTCTCGCCCAAGCCATTA
>JBBSEE010000766.1:0-1780 GCA_038239995.1 Chloroflexia bacterium
AAGGTAGGGGAGTGTTGTTTTCTCATGGCAATCATTCTACCTTATTTTCGCCTTCTTGGTGGTCTAGTTATTGGGGACCATCGCACTCAATGACCATCATAGCACCTCCGACTTCGCCTTGCTGCTACATCACGCCGCGGGGGGCGCAGCGACCATCAGCATCCACAACGAGCCAGCAGGCACGCGATTGCACCAAATATGTGCCGACCTCGGCTTCATAGAGGAACACCGCTATCATGAGATGCACACGGAATTGTAGAAGGTAGCAAGCGAAATCAGTTGACGAAGTAGAATGATGACGGTATAATATACACATTATCAGCAGGAGGAGCGACGATGGCAATCAGCAATATAACGGTACCAATGCCCGTTAGCGGTACGCCCCGCACACCACAGGAAGCGATGGCGCAATCGTTGGCAATACTGAATGCCCCTTACGATAGCCCACTTTCCCGTATCGAGATGGTAAAGCGTCTTAACGCGGTGCGTGACCTGATGAGGGGGTACAAGATACCGCGTGGCGAACGCGACGATTTGGATTACGCGCTGATGAGTATGCCCCTGAACCAGCCGGAGATGAGCAGCGAGGCAATCAGGCTAATTAAAACTATCTTTAGAGAGATAGAACCTGAGAATAACCCACTTGCCCCCAAGCGTGATGAGCAAGGAAGGATTATCAGCTCTGACAATCTTGACCTACCTGAACCTACCCCCGAACAGATTATGGAGTGGGAGACTGAGTTTGGTATGAAATGGGAGCAATAATAAAGGTGCTGTTCGACATCAATGTGGTGCTGCCGGTATTGCTAGGGCAACCTAGGAATAGCGACAGAGAGTATACCGATGCCGCCAAAGCGATATGGGAAGCGAACAAGATGGGAGGTATAGAAGGTTATCTAGCGGGCTTCTCCCTACCTATGATATTCACGCACTGCGAGGGTCACTACAACCGAGTGTCAGCCCAACCCCATTGGACGCAGCGCAAACAAGAGGCGAGGATAAAAGCCTACCGAGATGTAAGGCTATGCCTTGATGTGTTTGTGCTTTGCGAACTTAGGACCAATGACATAAGAATTGCCAATCAGATGTCCGCACAGAACCCCTTGTGCAACGACTTTGAGGATAATCTGCAAATTGCAGTTGCGATACCCAAGGGGGTTGATGTTATCGTTACCGACAACCTACCCGATTTCTACTGTGCCAAGCTCTACAACATCACTGCCCTTACCCCTTCGCAACTGCTGAAACGCATCTAGCGCACCCCCCGCCGCAGCCATGCCACCACCGCCGCGGGGTCGGCGGATTGCGGCATCTCATCGGGCAGGGTGTGGATGAAGCGAGGGCCGTAGCTCTTAGCCGCGATGCGCTCATCGAGCGATACCACCACCCCCCAATCATCCTCCCGCCGCATCAGCCGCCCCAGCCCCTGTCGAAAGCTAATCAGCGCGGTGGGCAGGGTGTAGCTGCCGAAGCTGCTGTAGCCTTCCGCCTCCAACGCCGCCATCCGCGCCGCCACTAGCGGGTCGCCCATTTGGGGGAAGGGCAACTTGTCCATAATCACCATCCGCAGCCCCGGCAAGTCTACCCCTTGCCACCACGAGCGGGTGCCGAGCAGCAGGGCGCGGTCGGCGGACTGGAAGCGGCGGATTAGCTGTAGCTGGGTGGCATCGCCCTGTCGCATCAGCAGCGGCCCGCCCACCGGCATCCGCTGCATCAGCCGCTGGTGAACCGCGTCCATAGCGCGGTGGCTGGTGAACAGGGCGAGGACGCGGCCATCGGC
>JBBSEE010000767.1:0-1779 GCA_038239995.1 Chloroflexia bacterium
GATACGGTGATATACCGTGTGCAGCGCGACAAGCTGACCGCCCTTGCCCAAATTAGCACCCTCGACATGGGCGACTATAGCTCCAACCCCTTCTAGCTGCTGAACTGGGCCAAGCCGGAGGTGGATGCCAGCAACAACCTGCGCGGCTACGTGTGGATGACCGATACCACCGCCCTGCTGCTCGCCCCGGTGCGCCAGCCCTCCCCCTATACCATTACCATGACGGTGCGCTCGGTGGCGACCAACGGCGTGGGGCAGACCCTCAGCGTCTACCTCGGCGATGACGATACCGCGCTGGCCGCGTTCACGATGAACGATGAGGCGTGGCACGACTTCAGCTTCACGGTGGGCGGCGACAAATGGCGCAGCGGGGTGAACAAGCTGCGTTTCCGCGCCAGCTATCTCCTCCCCCGCGCCTCGGACAGCGACCCCCGCTCGCTTGCGGTGGCCTTCAAGACGATTACCTTCAATCGCCGCTGACCGCGAACTTGCGTTTTCGCCCCCAGATTTTGTACAATATGCTGTACCTTCCCGCCACGTCGCGCAACCTACACCCCAATCTACCATTCTACATTCTACCACTATCTTTGCACCTTTGGCTTTTGCCGCAACCTCTTGCGTGCGCCTAAGATACCGACCACAACCTGTATATAGACCCGCGCACAAGGTGCAAAGATAGTGATTCTACATTCTGCATTCTACATTCTACCTTCCTTAGAAAGTGAGTGAGGCGATGGCAACGAAGCACGCCGTAATTCTGGACGGGGCGCGAACCCCCTTCGGCAAGTTCGGGGGGGTGCTGGCAAGCCTGTCCGCCGTGGAGTTGGGCGGCCACGCAATCCGCCACGCCATCGAGCGGGCGGGCATCAACAAAGATGAGGTCGAGCATCTGGTGATGGGTTGCGTGCTACAAGCAGGGCTGGGGCAGGTGGCAGGGCGGCAGGCGGGGTTCGCCGCCGGGCTGGGCCGCCAAGTGACCAGCGACACGATTAACCGCGTGTGCGGCAGCGGGATGCGGGCGGTCTACCTCGCCGACAACATGATTCGGGTGGGCGACCAGCGGGTGGTGGTCGCTGGGGGGATGGAGAGCATGAGCAACGCCCCCTACCTCGTGCGCGGGGCGCGCTGGGGCTTGAAGGCAGGCGATGGGCAACTGATTGACTCAATGCAATATGACGGCCTCACCGACCCGCTGAAGAACATGAAGATGGGCGACGAGGGCGACATGGTGTCGGCAGAGGAGCAGATCAGTCGCGAAGAGCAGGACGGATGGGCGTTGCGGAGCCACCAACGCACGATTGCCGCCCGCGCCCGCCTCGCCGAGGAGATTGCCCCGGTCATCATCGCCGACCAGAAGAAGGGTGATACGGTCATCAGCGAGGACGAAGCTCCCCGCGCCGACACTAGCCTCGAAGCCCTTGCCAAGCTGAAGCCCGCCTTCACCGCGAATGGCAGCACCACGGCGGGCAATGCCCCCGGCGTGAACGACGGTGCCGCGGCCCTCGTGCTGGCCGATGCGGATTACGCCAAAGCCCACCACCTCAAGCCACTAGCCACGATTATCAGCTACGGGCAAGCGGCTTGGGACACCCCCTACATCGCCTACACCCCCGCGCTGGCTGCCCAGCAAGCCCTAGAGCGGGCGGGACTGAGCATCAGCGACATTGACCTCATCGAGATTAACGAGGCCTTCGCCAGCGTAGTGTTGATTAGCGGGCGGCGGCTGGGGGTGGACTTCGACAAGGTCAACGTCAACGGCGGGGCGATTGCCCTCGGCCA
>JBBSEE010000768.1:0-1777 GCA_038239995.1 Chloroflexia bacterium
CCAAATTGTGGTATAATCGTTGCCATGTATGATGACGATGAGCGGGTACCGCCCCCGCCGGTGGATGAATATACCAGCGGCTATGCGGTGGACAACGAACCGCTGCCCCCGCCCCTGCCGCCGCCTGCACCACCTTCGGCAGCACCCTACATCTTGCTCGGCCTGCTGGGCCTGATTGCCCTCGCCCTCGTGGTCGCCATCTTCTTGCGCGGCGATGGCTCCGGCCCACATCCCGTTACTCCCGTCCCCGGCACCCCCGGCCTCGAACCGACCAATCTGCCCGTGTTGCCCGAAGTGGCAACCGCCACCGCCGCCGCCATCGAAGCGGGTGGTACGGTGACACCGGCTCCCCCCGCCCCCCCCTCGGCCACGCCGCCGCCCACACTGGCGGCCACGTCCACGCCGCCGCCCGCCTCAGTCACGGATACACCCGCGCCCTCCCAAGAGCCGAGTGCCACCCCGCAACCCGCCGCGCCCACCGATACACCCCCGCCCACTATCGCGCCGCCCAGCCCCGTGCCGCCCAGCCCGATGCCGCCTTCGCCCACCGCGCTGTTGCCCACCCCGATACCCACTAACACCCTACCGCTACCCACCCATACCCTACCTCCGCCCACTAGCACACCCCCACCCACCATCACCCTGCCTAGCCCCACCCCCACCTCGGACAATGGTAATGCTTCGCCCACTGCCACCCCCTGATGATTAAAAGTTCGGATTACGCAGTTGGGGCTGGATTCACGCCTGATGACGTAGGGGCGAATCGCATACGCCCTGTTCAACTGCGTAACTCCTAATAAGTTCGGGTTACAGTTGGTTGATGCAACTTTGCCTAAACATTGTGCAAAGTGTTGACAATGCTCCCCAGATGTGTTAATATTGCCTTATCTTGCCCAGCCGGATTCCCGCAGCTGGCGAAAGGGAGCAGCCGATGAACCCGCGAATTGACCTTCTCAGCTATGACGATAAGCCGCTGTACAACAGCCGCGCCGTGGTGCGGGCCACCGGCATCCCCGCCAGCACCCTGCGGGCGTGGGAGCGACGCTATCAAATCCTCAGCCCCCGCCGTACCAGCAAGGCCTATCGCCTCTACTCGGAGCGGGACATTGCCACCATCAAGTGGCTGCACCAGCAGTTGGAGAGTGGTCTGACCATCAGCCAAGCGGCGGCGATGCTTACCGCGCAGCAGGCGCATGACCGCTTGCTCCCCCCCGCCCCAGAGGGGGCTGGGGCTGCACCCGCCGACCTACCCAGCCTAGCGCGGCGGCTGTATCAAGCCTTCCTGCGCTTCGACGAGGGCGAGGCGGAGGCAGTCACATCGCTGGCCCTCGCCTACTACCCAGTGGATATGGTCTGCCTCGAACTGCTGGCCCAAACCCAAACCAACATCGGCGAGGGCTGGCATCGCGGCGAGGTGCCGATTACCGCTGAACACTTTGGCAGCCAATTCGTCAAGAACAAGCTCATCAGCCTGCTGCAACTGCAACCCAGCGTGACCAGCGGCCCCCTAGTCATCGTTGCCTGCGCCCCCGACGAACAACACGAAATTGGCGCGTTGCTGGTCGCCCTATTTATGCGCTGGAGCGGCTTCCGTATCCTCTACTTGGGCCAGAACGTGCCCGCCGCCGCCTTGCTCGATACGGTGCGGACCCTCAAACCTGCGCTGGTCTGTATGTCGGCGGCCACCGAAATCGCCGCTCCCCGCCTTGCCGAGTTCAGCCATCAACTCGCCGACCTCGACGCGCCGCCCATCTTCGTGTACGGCGGCGGCATCTAC
>JBBSEE010000769.1:0-1776 GCA_038239995.1 Chloroflexia bacterium
ACCATTCACCATTCACCATTTACCATTTACCATTCACCATTCACCATTTACTATTCATCACTCATCACTCATCACTCCGTTTGAACGCCGCGTAAGCCGCATCGCCCCACAGCACAAAGATGACCGCCTTGATGCTGCTGTCGGGATGCGCGGTGGCGTAATCGCGCACCACGCCCAGCATGGTGCGGGCGCAGTCGCGCACATCGTAACCGCCCACCCCCGCGCCGAGGGCGGGGAAGGCGATGCTGCCCACCCCCAGCCGCTCCGCCTCGTGCAGGCTGCTCAGGGTCGCGGCCTGTACGGTGTGGGCATCGGCGGCCACCCCCGCGCCCATCGCCGCGGCGTGGATGATGTAGCGCACCCCGCGGGTGGCTAGCTGGCCCGCGCTGGTGGAGATGGCCTCACCCACCTTAATCGGCCCCTTGCCCATCGCCTCGCGCTCTACCTCTGACCCGCAGGCGCGACGTAGCGCACCGGCCACCCCGCTGCCCATCCATAGCTCGTTGTTCGCCGCATTGACCAACGCATCCGCTTGCACTTGACTGATGTCTCCCTGTATAATGCTAATCAGCATCGTACTTACCTCCCGCTATCAGCCGCTCCATTATATCTATAGTCCGCATCGCGGTCAAACCTTCAGCTTGCCGACCCTCTTTCTTGCTATTCCCTTGCTTATTTCGTATAATCTCAATGATGATTGTGCAATTTTTCACTAAGTGGGGGGGGGGTAAAGCGATGATAGGCAAAGCGGGACAGATACGGATGGTTGCGCTGCCGCCCGACTCGATGGCGGCGCACGCCTTCGACCAGATAGATTATGCCGACGCTTATCGGGTGCGCCTGCCGCACGATGCGCCTCACGATGTGGCAAGCGTCACCCGCGCCTTTGCCACCGCCCGCATCGGCTGGATTGAGGCCCTGATGTGGCTGCGTAATCGGCTGGTCAGTGTGTTTGGGCTGAAGCCTGAGCAACTTGCTCCCACCACCCCCACCCTCGAACCGAGCAGCCGCGCCGGTATCTTCCGCGTCTACCAAACCGCCGCCCACGAGGTGCTGTTGGGTGAGGATGATAGCCACCTCGACTTCCGCGTCTCGGTGCTGGTGCAGCAGCAAGGCTTGGTCTGCTGGGCGGTCATCTCCACCGTGGTACGCTACCACAATCTGCTGGGGCGGCTCTACTTCATCCCAGTGCGCCCCTTCCACCAGCTAATCGTCCGCGCCCTTGCCCGCCAAATGTTCGCCGCCACCGAGGAGTGAGCCAGTATGGAAGAAGACCCTTACAAAGTGGCCGAGCCGTTCGATTATCACCATGGCGTACCCATCGAACCGTATCGTGGCCCGCTCGACATGGAGCCGTCCACAGATTACGCCGACTTCTCGCGCGATGATGACCCCGATGGGGATGATGATGATAGCCGCCTCGCACCACCGTCTCCCGTCACTCACATCGAGCGTTGGGCATGGTTGGGTCTCGCCTTCCCGACCCTAGTCCTAGTGCTATCCTATGCTCTCGCTAGGACTACCCTTGTCTCTAATAACTTGATGTGTTCGTGTTTGGCCTTCGACTTCGTATTCACCCTGATAGGGATATTCAGCGCACTAATGAGCCTTCGCTACTATCGGCTATCACATCACCCCCGCCGCGTGCTGATACTCAGCATCGTCGGCTCGCTGCTCAATGGGTTCGTCATCTATTTGGCGTATATGGTGATCAATCCTTTCCACGTTTTACACCACCGCTTGTCATCATTTACCTTGCCACCGAGGAGTGAGCCA
>JBBSEE010000770.1:0-1769 GCA_038239995.1 Chloroflexia bacterium
CTGGAGCAGCAACTGGGCAAGCCGATTACCCTGCTCTGCTACCCTAGCGGACGGTACAACCCCGCCACCATCGCTGCCGCCCAAGCCCTCGGTTATCGGGCAGCGACCACCACGCACTATGGCTGGAGCTTCGATGGCGCGGCTCCGTTCGAGTTGCCGCGGATTAGGATACAGGAGGCGACCACGTTGGCCGGTTTCGTTAGCGCGGTGAACACCGTAATTATGGCGAGAACAGGAGCGACACATGGGCGAACTAGTCACCCTAGCGGACATCCAAACGGCGGCGGAGCGGCTACACGGAGTAACAGTACACACGCCGCTAATCCCCTACACCATCGCGGATGAGGGCGGCAACCACATCTACTTCAAGCCGGAGAACTTGCAGCGGACCGGCAGTTTCAAGATACGCGGGGCATACAACAAGGTCAGCAGCCTGAGCGCGGCGCAAAGGGAGCGGGGGGTAATCAGCTACTCATCCGGCAACCACGCGCAAGGTGTGGCCTGCGCCGCGCACCTGCTCGATTGCGCCGCCACCATCGTGATGCCGCAGAACACACCCACCGTGAAGGTGGAGGGCACGCGCGGCTGGGGCGCGGAGGTGGTGTTCGTGGGCAACGGCTCGGAGGAGCGGCGGGCGAAGGCGGAGCAGTTGGCGGCGGAACATGGCTACGCAATCGTCCCCCCCTTCGACGACCCTTTCATCATCACCGGGCAAGGCACGATTGGGCTGGAGATTTGCGCCGACCTCGACCAGCTAGACGCGGTGGTGATACCGATTGGTGGTGGGGGGCTGATTAGCGGAATTGCCACCGCGGTGAAGTCGTTGCGCCCCAGCGTGAGGGTGATTGGGGTGGAGCCAGAGGGAGCCGCCGATGCCTACGAGTCGTACAAGGCGGGTCACATCATGGAGTGGCCGGAGGTGAACACCATCGCCGACGGGCTACGCACCCAGCGCATCGGCGACCTCAACTGGCAGCACATCCAACGCTACGTAGACGACATCGTAACCGTCAGCGATGAGCAGATAAAAGCGGCGATGTGCCAACTCGCCCGCCGCGCCCACCTCGTTTGCGAACCGAGCGGCAGCGTGGCAACCGCCGCCGTCCTCAGCGGCAAGGCGGGTCTCGCAGGACAGCGGGTGGCGGTGATTATCAGTGGGGGGAATACTGACCCCAAGTCATTGTGTGAATAAGCTCAATCTTGGGGGCAATTCGCTACTCCCACCTATTGCGTTATTGGCAAGCTAGCGGTATAATTAGCCCTATCAGCTAGCTAGACATAACGTAAGGAGGCGGCGATGAGCGATAGGCGTGGTGGCAATTACTACCCCGATGAGAACCAGAACGACAACCTCTACGATTACGGCGATGAGGGCACGGCGGACCAATCGTATGCCGACAATGCTGACGACCCCAACGCTTTCGACGAGCAAGGTGGCGGCTACACCTATGCCAGTGGGCCACAGAGCGCGGCAGACCGCATTGCCGAGCAACGCCGTAGCATGAGAACCGGCACCCGTCGCCTCTCGCCCCAAGAGCGGGGCCGGCAGCGGCAGGCGATCAGCCTTGTCACCCTCGGCTGTATCGTACTGCTGGTAGGCGTGTTTGTATGGCTGCTGCTGCGCGATGTGGGCAACAAGAACACCATCGCCAACGTGCAACCCAGCCCCACACGGGTTGCGCTTCGCTCCAGCCCCACCCTCGCGGCGGGGGTGCCCACTGTGGGCAGCGGGGTGGCCGAGCAGAACACCCCCAACCCCGCGGCGACTC
>JBBSEE010000771.1:0-1769 GCA_038239995.1 Chloroflexia bacterium
TACCTGCGCCTGCTCTATGCTCGCGTCGGCCACCCCCATTGCCCCAATTGTGGCCGCGAGATTGCCCAGCAGACGGTGCAGGAGATTGTGGACGCAGTCGCCAACCTGCCCAGCAATAGCCGCATCCTCATCCTTGCCCCCCTGATCAAGGACCGCAAGGGCGAACATCAGAAGCTGTTCGACGACATTCGCAAGGCGGGCTACGTCCGCGCCCGTGTGGATGGTGAAATCGTGGAGGCGGACAACCCGCCGGAGCTAGAGAAGTATAAGAAACACACTATCGAGGTGGTGGTAGACCGATTGGTCATCCACCATGCCGGGGTAGAAGAGGCCGCCCCACTGATGGCGGCAGTGGGGGCGGGGGTGGCATCGAGCGGCGAGAGCCTTCGCAGCGTAGAGGCGGGGCCACTAGGCGGCGCATCGCTGGGGGGCGGCACCGATATGGCCCGCCTCACCGACTCCATCGAGGCGGCCCTGAAGCTGGGCGAAGGGGTGATTACCATATCGGTGACGGGCGGCGAGGACCTGCTCTTCTCTGAGAACTTCTCCTGCGCCAACTGTGGCATCAGCCTCGGCGAGATTGAGCCGCGCAGCTTCAGCTTCAACAGCCCGCATGGGGCTTGCCCCGCCTGCACCGGCCTCGGCACCAAGCTAGAACCCGACCCCGACCTCGTCATCCCCGACCCCAGCCTGTCGCTGCGGCACGGGGCGATTGCCGCCAACGGAATGCCCACCTACGCTGACTCCTATTATGGCGAGATATTCGAGGCGTTGGGCCGCGTGTATGGCTTCGACATGAACACCCCCGTGCGTGACATGAGCGAGGAGCAAGTCAACGCCATCCTCTACGGCAGCGAGCAGCCGATTCGGGTGCGCCACATGGCGGGCGGGCGGATGCGCGAGTATGACACCAACTTTGAGGGGGTGCTGAACAACATCAGGCGACGCTACAGCGACCCCAACACCACGGAGGGCATCAAAGAGGAGTTCGCCGAGTTCATGAACCCAGTGCCCTGTTCGGTGTGCAATGGGGCGCGGCTGAAGCCCGAAGTCTTGAGCGTGACCATTGCGGACAAAAACATCTACGAGGTGTCGCAATACACCGCCGATGACGCGCTGCGCTTCTTCCAGAGCCTCGCGGTGGAGGACCATAGCGCGGCCTCGTTCAGCAGCAACGGCCACTCCGCCAATGGGGCGCAGGCCAATGGCAACGGCACTGGCGGCGGGCGCAAGCTGAACGAACGCGAACGGCTGATTGCCCGCCAGATACTGAAGGAGATACGCGCCCGCCTCGGCTTCCTCGTGGATGTGGGCCTCGATTACCTGACCCTGAACCGCTCGGCCACCACCCTCGCGGGCGGGGAGGCGCAGCGCATCCGCCTCGCCACCCAAATCGGCAGCAGCCTGATGGGTGTCCTCTACATCCTCGACGAACCTAGTATCGGCCTGCACCAGCGCGACAACGCCCGCCTGATTAGCACCCTCGTGCGCCTGCGCGACCTCGGCAACACCCTGATTGTGGTGGAACACGATGAGGAAACGATTCGCACCGCCGACTGGGTGATAGATGTCGGCCCCGGCGCGGGCGAACATGGGGGGCGCATCGTCGCCGCCGGTAAGCTGGAAGACATCATCGCCCACCCCGATTCGATTACCGGCCAATATCTCAGTGGGCAACGCAGCATCAAGGTGCCGGAGGCGCGGCGGCAGGGCAGCGGCAAGAGCCTGATTGTGCGCGGCGCACGCGAACATAACCTGAAGAACATTGA
>JBBSEE010000772.1:0-1767 GCA_038239995.1 Chloroflexia bacterium
GCGGCCACGCCAGCACCGCCGCCCCCGCACTGAGCAGCAGCAACTGGGGGGTGGTGGGGTTGAGGCTGAGGGTGGCTCGCACATCGTAGTTGCCCAGCCGCAGGAACAGTAGCACCGGCACGAGGATGAACAGCACCTCGCTGATGGTCACGGCAATGGGGAAAGCCAAGCCCAGTGACCCCACCACGGTCTGCCCCAGCACGTTGGCGACGAGGACCGTGAGGAAGAGCAGATAGGCCGCCGCGCGGGTGGGAATGCGGGTAGGGTCGGCTTTGGCCGGTAGGGGGACGAAGGGTTGGGAACGGGTCACATCTTGCATGGTTACTTGTTCTCCTCTGGGGCAGCCCCCAGTTGGATGCTGGTGAGCGCGAACATGATGTCGGCGCGGGCGGCGAGTTGACCGTCTACACTCGCCTCCCCGCTGGCGGTGCCAATCGGCATTCGCAGCTTGGTGATGGTGATTTCGAGGCGAAGCAAGTCGCCGGGGCGCACCTGTCGCTTAAAGCGCACGTTGTCCAGCCCGGCGAACACCCCCAGCTTGCCCGCAAACTCGGGCTGCACCTGCACGCAGATGGCCGCGACTTGGGCCAACGCCTCCAGTATCAGCACGCCGGGCATCAGCGGGTATTCGGGAAAATGGCCCTGAAAGAACGGCTCGTTGCCGCTCACCGCCTTGATACCGACCGCCCGCTGCCCCGGTTCGCATTCGATGATGCGGTCAACCAACAGGAAGGGGAAACGGTGGGGGATGGTGCGCTTAATCGCGTCAATGTCCAGTTCCATGCGCTTGCTCCTTATTCGCTTCGTCCAGCAGCCGCGCCGCCACCACTGCCAACGCCGCGCACAGCCAGAATAGCATCACCATATGGGGAAACTCGATGTTGAAGAAGTAGTGGTCTAGCACCCCCACCACCAACGCCCCCGCCACCGCTGCGCTCATCCCTAGAAGAATAGTGATGAGTTGAGGTTTGAGGTTTGAGGTTATTGTAGGGGCGTGATTTATCCCGCCCAGCGGAAGCACCGATGTAGGCGCGAGATTTATCCCGCCCGGCTCGTTGTTATGACGTTGGGCCGTGTCTGTTTGTTCCCGTTGGCGGAGGCGGGGCAGCACGTAGGCGAAGAAGCTGAAGATGACGAAGGCGAACCCCGCCACCCCCACCAGCCCCATCCGCTCGGCAATGGTCAAGTACACGCTGCTCACCCCGGTGGTCAGTTCAAGCTCGAAGCCGCCCGCGGTGCCAAAGCCGACCCCGAACCATGGATACTTCTGGATAATCGCCAGGGCGTTGGCATACTCGTTGAGGCGCATAATCGTGGCCGGGTCTTGCAACGCGAGGCCCGCGCTGAAGCGGCTAAGGTAGCTGCTGCCCAGCCCCAAGCCCAGCACCGCGACTGCTGCCACCGCCCCATAGACGAACAGGCGACGATAGCGCAGGAAGGCCATCAGCCCCACTGCCGCCGCCGCCCCCAGCCATGCGGAGCGCGATTGGGTCAGTATCAGGGCCGCGCCGCTGGCCGCCACTGTCCCCCAAATCACCCAGCGGGGGAGGGCCACTTGAGCATCGCGCCGCGCCAGCATCTGAGCAAGGGCCACGCTGAAGACCAGCACCAGCATCCCCGCGAAACTGTTGGGGTCAACCGCGGTGCCAATCGCCCGCACCGGCAGGGCAGGGTTGGCTTCGAGGTGGCGAATCACATCGGTAGTGGGATAGCCGACCACGCTGAGGCGCAGCAAGATGCCCTCGGCCCTATCGCCCAACGCCCATA
>JBBSEE010000773.1:0-1765 GCA_038239995.1 Chloroflexia bacterium
ACCCCCCGGCCAAGTGTTAACCCCCCAGCACCCCTAGTGTGTGTGGTGGGGTACGTGCGCGGGGGCCCGCGCCGCCCGCCCCTACCTCAGCCGTCCGTTAGTCCGCTTTCAAGTCTGCTGGCGGGCGGTTGCTGGGCAGCTAAGGGTGCGATTTGCTTTATCCCTCCCGTTTTGGTACAATTGTATGTGAAAGAATGTACAAACTTTAGGGCCAAAGAAGGGGGATACGCACATGGTAGAGCAAGCAGAAAGCACCGCCACCAGCCGCCAAACCTACACGGTGGGCGACTTTGACACCTTCGGCAAGGAGAACGCAGTCTGGGTGCCCGCCGGGTTCGAGTACAAGGGTAACTTCGTGGGCTACACCGACGATAACGCAGTGGTGGAGGGGGGCAAAGATAAGCTGGTGATGACCGCTAACCCCTACAGCCACAAGAACGATGTGCTACAGGTGCTGGACAACGCCAAGCAGATGCTGTTCACCGCCCAGCCGGTGGAGGTGCCGGACGGTGGGCGCATCAGCTTCGAGTTCGAGCTAGCGGCCACCGGCTACATCACCATCCCCGGCGAGTTCCGCGACGGCTTCTGCTCGTTCAACGCGCTGGATTTCGATAGTGGCCTCGCGCTGGATTGGTTTGCGGGCGATGACCGCCTCTGTGCCGTCTACGCACGTATCCCCTTCCCCCAGATGAAGGGCATCCCCGTAAACTTGGAGCAGCGATACACGCCGCCCACCAGCTTCCTGCTCGGTCGTCGCCAGTTCTACTTCGACCACATCCGCATTGACAAGTGGCGCAACCCACTGTACGCCGCCTACAAGAAGTTCGAGTGGAGCAAGAAGAAGAACTACTTCTTCGCCTACTTCCAAGAGGTGAAGGTGCCGACCAAAAAGGGGCAGACCCACCATTACAAGCTGATGTACGACCAGGGCGCGAACCGCGCCGAGTGGTGGGTGGACGGCCAATTGGTTTACACCGCGGAGAACATTATGCAAAAGGCGAAGCGGTTCATCCTCGCCTACGGGCTGATGACCGAGCGCAATCTGGGCGAGACGGCCAGCGTCTCCTGTCACGGGCAGGGGATGCGCGGCGAGTGGAGCGCAATTACGGTGACAACCGAGCCGAGCCTCTAACGCAAAGCTAAATCACGGATTATATTGCCCCCAACTATTCGGCATCCAGCCAACGTTGGGAACAACTTATTTGTATAAGCGATAGGCCACATTTCCAGCCAGCAATCGCGCAACCTAGCTGCTGCTATATTCGTCATTATAATAACCCCAAATAATGTGCCGCGTACTAACTGGGTAAGTTACTCGCCAACGCGCATCGCCGGATGCAGATAAGGAAGTGGAGAGATGGTCAACCCCCAACCCTTTAGGCGCGGCTTCGCCTATATCGTGGCCGCGCTACTGGTACTCAGCCTATCCACCTCGGCTCCTAGCCCAGCCCATCGCCAGATGCCACCGCTTTCCCGCGTCCCAAGCCAGCCTGCTACGGCTCACCACCCCCAGTCCTCGCTCCGCTTCGAGCCGAACGTGGGGCAGAGCGACGCAGCGGTACGCTACCTCGCGCGGGGGCAAGGCTACGGCTTGTACCTGACCAACGCAGGGGCGACTTTGACCCTTGCGGGCGACCAGCCTGCCGCGCTGAACCTCCGCCTGCTGGGTGCCAACCCCGACGTGAGCATCGTGGCCGAGGGCGAACTTGCCAGCCGCAGCAACTACTTCATCGGCAGCGACCCCCAGCAGTGGCATAGCAAGGTG
>JBBSEE010000774.1:0-1764 GCA_038239995.1 Chloroflexia bacterium
AGTTCGAGGCGGCGCGGAGCGAGAGACTCGCTTCGACCAGCTACACACTGAGCAGAGCTAGCGCGGGGCAAGGGATGTCGGGCGACTTTCAGAGCAGCAGCAATCTGCTTCACGCGGGCTATCATCAACACTTTACTCTGCCAACCAACACGCCGACGATTACCCCCACCCCACCGCCAGGCGCAACGGATACACCTACTCCTACGCCGGGGGTGACAGGCACTCCTACACCCACCGATTGCCCCAACCCGTTCGTGGACATCAGCGGGAACATCTTCTACGGAGCTATTCACTACCTGTACTGTCGCGGGGTGGTCAATGGGGTGGATAGCACCCATTTTAACCCCACCGGCACCTCCACACGCGGCCAGTTCGCTAAGGTAGTCGTCCTCGGCTTCGGCATCGCGCCATATACCCCGACTATCCCCGACTTCACCGACGTGCCACCCGGCTACTTCGCTTACGCCTACATCGAGGCGGGCTACCATGCCGCTATCCTCGCTGGCTTCACCCCCGCCCAATGTCAAGCAGCGGGCCTAGTCTACCCTTGCTATCAACCCAACCTTGCGATTACGCGGGGGCAACTTACCAAACTGGTGGTGGGTGCCGCCCACTACCCGCTCATCACCCCTGTTGGTGGCAACCCGACATACAACGATGTACCCGCTAATAATGTGTTCTACCTGTACATCGAGACCGCCCACTACAAGAACGTGGTCAACGGCTATCCGGACGGCAGTTTCCGCCCCAACAACCCCATTCAGCGCGACCAGATGTGCCAAATCGTCTACAAGGGGGTGACCACCCCGTGATGATGGTAGCAGGTAGCAGGTAGCATGACGGTCAGGGTAGGGACGTGTCGTCAAGATGCGTCCCTATTTTTAGGGGTTACGCAGTTGGACAGGGCGGATGCGATTCGCCCCTACGTCATCAGGAATAATCCAAACGCAACTGCGTAACTCCTATTGTTTTTGGTTTACCTCTATACCCTTGCCAGCGACCCTCGGCTATGCTATGCTAACTGCGCTGGGTTGCTCATCTTGACGGTAAGGAGTGTACTTTATTGCCACCAATCACCCCCACCATTGCCGACGAATGGCTGTTCGGCTGGGACCCCACCCCCGGCATCGTCTCAGTATGGGCGGAGCGCAACGGTGATGCGCTGGTTTGGCGACGGCGGGAAGATAAGCTCATCAGTGAACGGGTGCGCTTTCGCGCGTGGCTCTATGCCGCCCACCTCGATGATGTTGCCCACCTCGGCGCGGTTCTCACCCCCCAAATTGGCGATGAGGTGGCTGAGGGGGCAATCAGCTATCAAGAGCTAAAGGGCACGAATGAGATGTGCTATCGCTATTTGCTCACCGCTAGCTCGTTCAGCACACTGGAACGCGCCATCCTGAGCGGAGCGAGCCGCCGCTTGGGGCGCAAGGTGGCCCGCCTATCCGAGCTTGATGATTATTACACGGTCGGACCCGTTGAGCAATACCTGATGAGTTCGGGCCGCGTCTACTTTCGGGGCATGACCTATGCCGACTTGCATCGCCTCCAGTTCGACCTAGAGACCACCGCGCTGGACCCCACTTCTGGGCGCATCTTCTTGGTCGCAGTGCGCGACAGTAGCGGGTTGGAAACCGTACTTGAAGCGGCCCAGCCCGAAGATGAGGCGCGGCTGATTGCCGACCTCTGCACCCTTATCCGCCAACGCGACCCCGACGTGATTGAGAACCACAACCTATTCGGCTTCTACCTACCCTTCCTCTTCGA
>JBBSEE010000775.1:0-1750 GCA_038239995.1 Chloroflexia bacterium
AAGCTGTGGCAGTCGCCCCAGAGCTTCGACCAGCAGCGGGGGCGGTTCGCCACATGGCTGCTCAGTGTGGTCCACCACCGCTGCATAGACGAAATTCGCAAGAACAAGCGCACCGTCAGCGGCAACATCAGCCTCGATGCCGAGGCGGGCGGCGACGACCTGCTCAGTATCCTGCCCGACCAGCAGACCGGGCCGGAGGAGATGGCGTGGCTGGGGGAGCAACGCCGCAACGTGCTACGCGCGATTACCCGCCTGTCCGACGTGCAGCGCAAGGTCATAGAGTTGGCCTACTTCGGCGGCATGACCCAGATGGAGATTGCCAGCTACCTGAACGAGCCGCTAGGCACAGTCAAGACCCGCATTAGGCTGGCGTTGCAGAAACTGAGAACCACTCTGGAAGCAGAGGGACTAGGAACTGAGCAGTGAACGAAGTTAGTGCCGAACAATTTGAAGAGCTGCTCGCCGCCTATGCGCTAAACGCATTGGAACCGGATGAGCGTGCCTACGTGGCCGCGCAGGTCGCCGCCCACCCCCAGTACGCCGCGATGCTAGCGGAGTATGACGATGCCCTGACCGGGTTGGCGATGCTCGCCCCCAGCGTGGAGCCGCCCGTCGGCCACTTCGAGCGGATGGTGGCGCGGCTGAACGAGGCTTCTGCCCCGCCTGCGCCTGCGCCCCCTGCCCGCACCATCGCTCCAGCAGCGGGCTGGTGGCAGCGCATCAGTGACTGGTTCGCCGCCCCCGCGCGGTTGAGCGGCAGCCTTGCCGCCCTATCCTTGCTGCTGGTGGTGGGGATGCTGATTTGGAACTTCAGCCTCCAGAGCAGCATCAACAGTTACCAAACTGAGCGCGACGGTCTACGCGGCCAAATCAGCAGCTTGCAGCAGCAGGCCACCAACCTGCAAACCCAGATGACCCAAGCGACCGCCGACCGCGAGAAGCTGCAAAAGCAACTCGGCGACGTGCAGGGCGAACTGGCGACCATGAACGCGATGGCCGACCTGATGGGCAAGCCGGGCACGATGATTAGGCAGATACCCGGCAATTACAAGCCCGATGCCAACAGCCAGCTAATCGCCAACCCCAACACCCACCAAGCCTATCTGCTCGCCTACAACCTCACCCCCGCCCCCGCGAACATGACCTACGAGTTCTGGCTGGTCGCCAAAGACGGCAAGCATATGCCCGCGGGCACCTTCAGGGTGGACGAAAGTGGCAAGGGGATGCTCACCGTGGTGATGCCCGATGTGCCGATGAGCGACATCGCGGGCGCGGGCGTATCTATGGAGCCGGGCAATGGTGGCCCCACCCCCAGTGGCGAGATGGTGATCGAAGGCAAGCTGTGACGATTTTGGATTTTGGATTTTAGATTTTGGATTTACGCAGTTGAGCAGGCGTATGCGATTTGCCCCTACGTCAGCAGGTACAAATCCACCCCCAACTGCGTAGCTCTTATTTAGATTTTGGATTGTATGCACTTGCTGTAACTAACCTAGAGTTGGTATAATGGGCTGCTAAACTTTAGCGGCCTATTATTTTTGTTTGGGAAAAAGGAAATTATGAGCAGCGACATCATTGTGGTGGGCCTCGGCCAATCGTGGGGACAAGTTACCGGCGAGGCCCGCGAGGTGCTGAACCGCGCCCGCGCCGACCATCTCTACCTTCGCACTGCCCACCACCCTGCGATTGCCCACCTCCCCCGCGCCGTCACTGAGCAGGCCTACAGCTTCGACCCGCTGTATCAGGCCAA
>JBBSEE010000776.1:0-1748 GCA_038239995.1 Chloroflexia bacterium
ATAAAGTGACGATTAAAGATGCGAACGGCAAAGCCCTAGCCACCAGCGACGCGGTGGCAACCAGCAGCGTGTATATCGCCCTTACCATCGTCGGCGGCCCCCGCCTTGCCTTGACCACCACCCTGAGCGGCGAATTGTGGTACGTAAGCGGCATCGAAAAGACGAACTAGCGACAAAGGAGATAACCAATGGCGATAAATATGGCGAATGACCGCAACACCATCAGCAATGCACTGACCCGCGCGGGCTACGACCTGCAAGGCAACGAGCCAAACCTGATACAGGCTAGCCGTAATCGCGGCAATAGTGTGGTGAACCTGTACATAGACGCGGGCGGTGATGTTCGCGCCCAGATTAGCGTAGGCGGTGACGAGAATGAGCAGCGTATGCAATCCGGTAGGCTGCAATGGGTGATTATCCGCAGCGGGCAGATTACCATCAACATGACCACCACCCTGAGCAGCGTGGCAGACATCCCCGGTCTGCTCAACGACATCAACAATGTGTCCGCCAACCGCTCCTCCACTACCGATGTGGGCAACGTGGTCAGCACTCAGACGCGAGTCGAGCCGCCGCCCAGCACGTCGGGGCGGGTCAGTGCCAGCGACTTCAACCGACCCGCAGGCCAGCAACCACCGCACAGCGGCCAACCAAATCCGCCTAGCAGTTATCCCGCCGCTCCCAATGTAGAGGGAGTGTTTGGGCAATTGCCGCACGAGGGCGGGCAAGGCCATCAACCCAGTGGCGGCAGCAACCCTTCGTCTAATCAACCCGCTAGCGGCTCTGGGCGGGTCAGTGCCAGCGACTTCAACAAAAAGGAAGGGGGGGGCAGTGGTCAATAGACGCGGCGCATCGAGCAATACCGCGCTCATTGTCGTGGTCGTGGTGATTATCATCATCGCTGCCGTGTTCGTGTTTCGCAGCAGGGGCGGCAGCAATGCACCCACACCCGCGAGCAATACCACCAACCCTCCGAACATCTTCGGGCAATTGTTCACCCCCACCCCGGCCAACGGCTTTGGCAACTTCGCCACCCCCAACCTTAGCGGCGGGGGCGGTCTCACCCTCGCGGTGCATCCCGACCAAGCCGAGCAGCCGGTGCTGGATGCCCTGAACGGGGCGCAGAAGAGCGTGCGGATTGTAATGTATCTGCTATCCGACAAGCTGATTATCCCCGCGATTATCGCCGCCCATGACCGCGGCGTGACGGTACGGGTGATGTTGGAGCAGCACCCCTTCGGCGGCGGCGGCAACACCCAGACGGTCTACCAGCAACTGAAAACGGCGGGAGTGGACGTGAACTGGTCCAACCCAGTGTTCGCCCTCACCCACCAGAAGAGCTATGTGATAGATGACCGCCTTGCCATCATCACCACCGCGAACGCCACCAACTCCGCCTTCAAGAGCAACCGCGAGTACAGCATCTACGACACCATCCCCAGCGATGTGCAGGAGGTGGCCATGGTGTTTGACGCGGATTGGAATCGCACCAAGCCCGACCTCAGCAATGCCAGCCTCGTGTGGTCGCCTATCAACTCGCGCGAAACCTTCAAGAACCTAATCGGCAGTGCCAAGCAGACCATAGAAGTAGAGTGCGAGGAGACCCAAGACCCCGACACCATCGCCCGCCTCGTGCAGGCGGCGCAGGGCGGGGTCAACGTGCAACTCATCACCAACAAGCCCGCCAGCCCCAGCGACGGCAACGCCGGCGGCATCAGCAAGCTGCTAAATGCGGGCGCATCGGTGCG
>JBBSEE010000777.1:0-1747 GCA_038239995.1 Chloroflexia bacterium
GACTTCTTCAAGAACAACGCCTATTTCCGCTTCACCAATCGCCAGATGGTGGAGACTGCCAGCCTGAACGCGGAGCGCATCCGCGAGTATGAGTTCAAGCACGGCACCCGCAAGGTGGAAGAGTTCCTCGATGCCGCCCTGTCCGTCGCCGAGCATATTGACCCCCACCTCTCCTTCCGCCGCCTCAGCGATGAGGAGCGCAAGGCCAACCGCGACCACCCCACCGCCCCGCTAGAGTCGCCCTACGACGACCTGTTCAACCTGCCGGGGATAGAGGAGGAGCCGGAGCCGCCACCATCCACCCCGGTCACGCGCAGCCGCTCTGCCCTCAGCCGCATCAAGGACAAGCGCAGTGAGGATGAGGCTCGTGAGCGTCGCCATCGCCTGCCAGAGGAGCCGGAGAAGGACCTGCTGCGCTTCGCCCTCGAACACGCACGTGGGCTAGAGGCGTGGCAGCGCGACATCATCGGCATCGTGCGCCAAGAGATGCTCTACTTCGTGCCCCAGATGCAGACCAAGATAATGAACGAGGGTTGGGCCAGCTACTGGCATCAGCGCATCATGCGCGAGTTCGAGATGACCAGCGACGAGTACACCGAGTACGCCACGGTCAACGCGGGCGTGCTAGCGACCAGCCGCTTCCACGTCAATCCCTACTTCCTCGGCGTGAAGATATACGAGGACATCGAGCGACGCTGGGACAACCCCACCGATGAGGAGCGCACCCGCATGGGCCGCGAGCCGGGGCAGGGCCGCGCCAAGCTGTTCGAGGTGCGCGAGATGGACAACGATGTCTCCTTCCTCCGCAACTACCTGACCAAAGAACTGATTGACGAGCTTGACCTCTATCTCTACGCCCGCGAGGGCAACGAGTGGGTGATTGTGGAGAAGAACTGGGAGAAGGTGCGCGACGGCATCGTTACCAGCATGACCAACTTCGGCGTGCCCTACATCACGGTCGAGGACGGCGATTATCATCGCAATCACGAACTGTATCTGCTGCACCGCTACGAGGGGCAGGAACTAGACCTCGGCTACGCAGAGAAGACCCTCCAGCACGTCTACCAACTGTGGAATCGGCCCGTGCATATCGAAACCGTCGTCTCTGATGAGCGTATCCTCATCAGCTACGACGGCAACCGCGCCAGCCGCAGTGCCCTCGGCCCGTACAAGGGGAGCAAGTAGACTTGTCGCCACCCTAATGTTGTGATATACTCTTGCTGCTCTGCCGACCACGCGCGAGCAGCAAGTATTTTGCCCATCATCCCCAGCCGCCCGCCTACTAAGGAGTTCGTCACCATGTCCCAGCTTGATGAAGAAGCGATGTCGCCCCCATCCTCGGCTGACGGTCATGACCGCGCTAATCTTGCTACTAATGGCCCGACCAACCCGCCCGACGCAGAGCTAGTGGCGATGTCCGAGCAGCCAGTCGCCGCCCTACCTAGCGCAAACGGTGATGAGCCAACCGTCGCGCCGCCCAGCCCGAACGGTGATGAGCCAATCGCCACCCTGCCCGGCATGAATGGCGATGAGCCGGTCGCCACGATGCCCGGTATGAATGGCGATGAGCCAACCGTCGCGCTGCCCAGCCCGAACGGTGATGAGCCAATCGCCACATCGTCCAGCCCGAACGGTGATGGGCCAGATGAGCTAACCACTGTCGCGACCGACGCAATGCTTACTCCCCTAACTCAAACCTCAAACCTCAAATCTCAAACCTCAACACCCCATTCTGTCTCCGACCACC
>JBBSEE010000778.1:0-1735 GCA_038239995.1 Chloroflexia bacterium
CCGGGGGTCGGGGGGTAAGCCCCCAGCTGGTGACGGGTGCATTGGCAAGTCGCAACTAAACGGGTAGCGGGCGCGATGCAACTGTTTGATAGGCACGGTCAGCCGCATCTACCTTCACCAGCTGGGGGCTTACCCCCAGACCCCCGATGCTATTCACCAGCTCCCCTTAACTTGATGGGGAGTTGATATATAGCAAAAGGGCGGGCCGCCGCCCGCCCCTACATGATGGTGTCATGCTGGTGTGCTGAGTTCAACGGCGGCGACGAGCGGCCAGCGCGGCGGACTCGCCGATAGCTAGGGCGATTAGTATCACCGTCACTATCCACAGGATGATGACCCCCGTCTGCGAAGCAGCACCGTACTTGTTGAACAGCAGCCAGTAGACGAGGAAGATGACCACGATGACGTTAGCAACTACCACGGCTTCGGCCACTGCGGGGGTGAAGTTGCGCGATGCGCCGAACAGCACGATGCCCAAGCCCAGCATCGCCGCCCCACCCAACACGGTATAGAAGTCCGATGGCGGGTTGGCGAGGCCGAGGGCACTGGCAATCGAGGCCGGGCTAGCGATGATGAGGATGCCAAACAGGACGTAGACTAGCCCATTGGCGGCCAACAGCGAGGTGAGACTTCTCATTCCTTAACTTCCTCCTTGCACAACATAGCCGGTCGCCCGGCAACTTACGGGGCCAACTATGCCCCTACGGGATAAGGATATGTGCAAGTATGATGCCAAGGTTAGCGAAATTAGAAGATGTCGCCCCGCGTCATCACCAAATTGAGGAACTCGTTGCGGGTAATCGCGCTGTCGCGGAACACCCCGCGCATCGCCGAGGTGAGCATCTTGCTACCCGGCTTCTTGATGCCGCGCATGGTCATGCACAGGTGTTCCGCCTCCACCACCACCCCCGCCCCGCCCGGCCCTATCCCCTCCATCAGCGCGTCGGCGACCAGCGCGGTGATGCGCTCCTGCAACTGGGGGCGACGGGCAATCACCTCCACCGCCCGCGCCAGCTTGCTCACCCCTACCACCCGCCCATTGGGGATGTAGCCGACGTGGACGCGGCCATGAAAGGGTAGGAAGTGGTGTTCGCAAGTGCTGTAGAAGGGGATGTCCTTCAGCACCACCATCTCGCGGTGGGCCTCCTCGAAGCCGGTTTGCAGCAGTTCGCTGGGGTCTTGATTGATGCCGCTGAATATCTCCGTGTACATATCGGCGATGCGGCGGGGGGTGTCGCGCAAACCCTCGCGCTCTGGGTCCTCGCCCACCGCGCGAATTATCTCCGCCACCGCCGCCATGATGCGCGGCTTGTCCATCGGGCCACGATATAGGTCGTTGCCGTTCTCATCCGTGTCTTGCATTATCTTTTGCCTCCATTATGTATGTCGGATATGTCATACCACTGGGGAAGACCAGTCGTATCATCGGATTATACCATACGCCCTTTACTCATACGTAAAATCGGCGTGGGGGGATGCAATCTTGCCCATTCGCCATCAGCAAAGAGCGCATCCCGAAAGATGCGCCCTTTGCTTTGTAGCTATAACTTATGCCAGCGGCTAGGCTTGGCGGCGGCGGAGGGTCAGGCCTGCGCCCATTATTAGCACGCTGAGGGCGGCGATGACCACGAGGGTCAAGGTCAGGTCGAAGCTGTTGCCGGTGCGCGGCATCGTTGGGGTGGTGCTGTGGGTGGGGGTCGCGGTCGGCTCTGTCATCGCGGGCATCGCGGTGGCG
>JBBSEE010000779.1:0-1734 GCA_038239995.1 Chloroflexia bacterium
CCCACCGGGAGGGGAGCTTCTGCCAATCCAAAATCGCCTCACCCCCCCGCCCAGCGGCGAAAAAGGTCGTGTTCGATGTGGAAGTAGTCGAGGGTCTTGCCCACAATATAGTCCACCATATCGTCAATACTCTGGGGTTGGATGTAGAAGGGGGGGTCGGCCATCAGGATGATCGCATTCATCCGCGCCAGCTTGAGCAGATTTTCGAGGTGGATAGCGTGTAGCGGCGACTCGCGGGGGACGATGACGAGGGTGCGCTGCTCCTTGAGGGTGACATCAGCGGCGCGGAGCAGTAGGTTGTCGGCGTAGCCGGTGGCGAGGCCCGCCAGTGTCTTCATGCTACAGGGGATGAGGGCCATGCCGTCGGTGCGGAAGCTGCCGCTGGCAATCGCGGCGGCGAGGTTGTCAATCGCGTAGTGGCGGGTGGCGAGGGCGAACACATCTTTGGGGTTGCGCCCCGTCTCGATTTTGATGGTAAGTTCGCCCTCTTTGCTGACCACGAGGTGGGTTTCGATGTCGGCGCGGTCGTGCAGCACCTCCAGCAGCCGCACGCCGTATATCACCCCACTTGCTCCCGATATGCCGACCACGATGCGCTTGGTCATAGGCTGTTGCCTCCTGTTTATGACTTTGGGGCGATTATACATCACCAACAGGAGGCACACAACCGCTGGGGCTTACGGGTTGGTCATCGCCTTGTACAATATCTGGCTAATTTGCGCCCGCGTCACCGAGGCGTTGGGGGCGAACAGGCCGCCGCCCACCCCGCTGATGACCGCGTGATGGTAGGCGGTCTCCACTGCGGCGTAGGCGTAGTGGTTGGTGGGCACGTCGCTGAAGTGGGGGCCGCCCGATGTATCAATCGCCCAACCGTAGGCGCGGACGGTGATGAGGGCAATCTGGGCGCGGCTAATCTGGTCGGTGGGCAGGTAGCAGGGGCTGGTGAGGCCGTGTGCCTGACACTGTGGGACAGTCGCGCCCAGTATCGCCCCATGCGCGTAGGCGGTCTCGACGTAGGCGTAGAGTGGGTCGCTGGCGGGCACGTCGCTGAAGGTGGGGGTGGTCGGGGTGGCGAGCGTCCAGCCGCGGGCGAGGGTAATCATCTTGGCGAACTGGATGCGGGTGGCGGCGGCGTTGGGGGCGAACTGGTAGAAGCCGATGCCGTTTACCACCCCCGCGCAGGATAGATAGTGGACGGCTTGATAGGCCCAGTAGCTATAAGGTACATCATCGTAGGAATCGTTGCAGATGTTGACCGGGGTGAGGTTGACCCCATCCCAGTGGTAGAGGTGGCTCGAACTAATCATCCAGCCATTGTCCGGCGCGGTTGCAGACACGGCAAAGGGCAATTCCGTCACCGCAACATTATGGCTGCCCACCGAGAAGAAGTAAGTGGTGTAGGGGAACTGAGGGGCATCGCCCGCCTTGCCCGCGCCCGCCACGCACAAGTCCATGCTTTCGCTGCCGATGTCGAACAGGGTGCTAGGATTGGGTAGGGCGAGACCGCGGATGCTTATCTCATGGATATAGCCGATGTTGGGGGCGGTACGAGGCTGCTCTGCCGCTGCGGTCCAGCCCGTCCCATTGTAGTGCAGCAAGGCGGGGGGCGAGGGGTCGCCGTCGCACCAAGTTACATAGAGGCCAATCCAGCCGTCGGTGGGGCTAATCATCTGTATACTGTGGGCATAGGATGGCAGGTTGACCGTGTGCCATGTGCCGTTCAGATAGTGATAG
>JBBSEE010000780.1:0-1734 GCA_038239995.1 Chloroflexia bacterium
AGAACTTCCTCACCGATACGGGGGTGGCGGAACGCATCATCGCTGCCGCCGCCATAGAGCCGGGCGATACGGTTATCGAGGTGGGGCCGGGGCTGGGGGTGTTGACCACGCGGCTAGCCGAGTTGCTGCCACAGGGGCGGCTGCTGGCGGTCGAGCTTGACCGCGAACTTGCCCCCCGCCTTGCCGCGCGGCTGATTGACTACCCACAGGCGCAAGTAGTCGAAGCCGACATCCTCACCCTTGACCCCACCGAGTTGAGCGGCGAGCTGCCCTACAAGGTGGTCGCTAATCTGCCCTATTATATCACTTCAGCGGTGCTGCGTCACTTCCTCAGCCACGCGCAGCCACCCACCCGCATGGTGGTAATGGTGCAGCGCGAGGTAGCCGCGCGTATCACCGCCGCGCCGGGGGAGATGAGCCTACTCGCGCTGGGGGTGCAATTCTATGCCGCGCCTCAGATTGTCTTCAGCGTGCCGCCCGCCGCGTTCCTGCCCCCCCCGAAGGTGCATTCCGCCGTGGTCCGCATCGAAGTGTACCCGCCCGCCGCTAGGCCGCTGCCCCATGTAGACGACGATACCTTCTTCCGTGTCGCCCGCGCCGGGTTTGGGCAGAAGCGTAAGCAGCTAGTCAACACCCTCAGCACGGGGCTAGGTTTGGACAAGGCCGCGGTGGCCGCCGCGCTCACCCAAGCAGGCATCGCGCCGCAAGCACGGGCCGAACAACTCAGCGTCGCGGATTGGGGGCGCATCGTAGCCGCTTTGGTGGGTATGATATAATTAGCAGGTAGACAAGGAGGGTTGCGATGGTACAGGCACAGCCAAAGGGTAGGAAGCGACCAGCCAGCGATGTGCAAGCACGCTATCAGAACATCGTGCGGGAGGTACACGACTTGCCGCGCGATATGCTTACCAATCTGCTACACGAAATCGCGGATGCGATGGCGACTGAAGCATCAGACCATAATGTAGCCGCATCCGCGAACGGCCACCACCAGCGCGATGGCGGCAATGGGTCGCAACCTGCCCAGCCGGATGCGCCGATTGCGCGGGCGGTTGACAACGATGAGGAGCAGATGAGCGGTTGGGATTTGGTAATCACACAGGGCGGCCCGATGGCCGAGGTTGCCAGAATGCTACGACGCGGCAACCTCACTGCCAAAGAGGAGCAGCGGATGAAGGAGTTGGCGTATGAGGCGGTAATCAGTATACCCCCTCCTGTTGAGCCTCCTCCCACCGATGAAGAGGTGAAGCAGATGCTACACGAGCATAGGATGAAGAAGTATGGCCGATAGCATCCTATTTGATACTTATGTCGCCCTTGATTTCGTGCTTCAGCGCAACCCCGGCTATCCCGAAGCACAGAAGTTGTGGCGAGCTAATATCAAAGGGCAGATTATCGGATACATCACTGCGCTAGCGATTAAAGATGTGTTCTATGTGGCAAGCAAGGGGGGAAGGGATGTGGTACAAGGCTACTTCGCGGTAACTGCCTGCCTTAGCACGCTGCGGGTGTGTCCGGTCAACCGTCAATCCCTTGACCGAGCGATAATACTGGGGAGGCACGACTTCGAGGATGCTATACAGATTACTTGCGCCCTCGCCGAGGGGCTAGACGCAATCGTGACCAGCAACGTCAAGGACTTCCGCAACGCGGGTATCACCCTCTTCACCCCCGCCCAATTGGTGAAGAAGCTGAAGCTACGCTAAACCACCCCGGCCCCGCGCAATTTCGCTA